>DATFGS010000513.1:0-2179 GCA_035249225.1 Candidatus Methylomirabilota bacterium
GACGGCGCATTCCGCGTCGCCCGTCTATGCCGAGCAGGCGCTCGAGAAAGCGCTCGTGCTCTACAAGGCCGGCGCGATCGACGACGTGTCGCTCATCGAGATCCTGGAGCCGCCGATGGCCGAGATGTTGAAGGAGAAGGCGAAGGGCATCATGGCGAGCAAGGGCGAGGTCGCCGAGCGGAAGATGCGGATCGAGGAATTGAAGGCGAATCGCCCGGCCCGGCGGTAGCATGACGCGGGGCGTGTAGCGACCCCACCGAGGGCCAAAAAGGTCAAGCATATCAAATAGTTGTTGACAGCCTCGCGCTGGGCCGTGCTATCGTGCCCGCCGATGGGTGGCATCGCTCCTCCCGATATGCAGTCGGCCCCCGGCGCCCCGCCGATGGATCCCAGCGCGGCGGCGCCGGGCGCGGCCACGCAAGCGCCGCCCGCGCTCGGCCTGCAGGCCGCGGCGTCGCAGAAGATCGTCGAATCGCGCAAGGCGCTCGAGGCCGCGCTCGTCGTCTTCGGCAGCGAGAGCGAAGAGGGCAAGGCGCTCGTCGCGGCCATCAAGGCGCTCGGGTCCATTTTCCCCGGCGAGCCGATGGGCGGCGCCGGGGCCGCCGGCGCCCCGCCGGCTGGCGTTCCCCTGGGCGGCCCGAAGCCGGGCGCGTCCTTCGGCATGTAAGGAGCCCCATGAAAAAGAACATGGCCCCCCCGAGTTACCCGATCCGCAACCCCCGCACCCTGCCGCGCGAGGTGGGCCGCATCACCAACCCGCCCGGCAACCTGGAACTCGGCGGCAAGGGCGAGTCCACGCGCATTCCGCTGAAGGCGGCGAAGTACAAGGTCACGGACCGGGGCAAGTAGCGCGATGGCCGACAAGGAACTCGACGCGCAGACGCTCGAGGCGCTCGACAAGGCCAAGATCCTCGACCAGCTCTACGACAACAAGGCCACGCGCCCCGCGCTGCTCCAGGGCATCAAGACGATCAAGCCCGACGCGCGCATTCCCGAGATCGAGACGGCCGAGCACGTGCTCACCACGCTCACGCCGCATCTGAAAGAGATCGGCGAGACCAAGGCGCAGCTGCAGCAGGAGCGCGACGAGTTCCGCGCCGAGCGCGCCCGCGAGAAGGCCAAGAAGGAGCTCGACCTCTCCGACGAGGAGTTTGTCGAGGTCGAGAAGCACGCCAAGGCCAAGCAGATCGGCGACCTCACGGCCGCCACCGAGCACTACCGCATGACCCGCGAGGTCGCCGAGCCCCGCTCGGGGCCCGAGACCACGTTTCACGCCCCGAATCTCAAGGGGCTGTGGGAGAACCCCACGCAGTTCGCCCGGGATGAGGCGCGCAAGACCCTGCACGAGTACGAGATCGCCAAACGGCAAAGGGGACGGTAGATGCCCATCATCACGCTCGCCCAGCAGATCAGTGCCGGGGCCGTCGGGTCCGCCTATGGCGCGGAAACGGCGGTGCTGCTCACCACGACGCAGGTCGTCACGCTCAGCCAGGGCACATGGTACGTGTTCCCCGGCGGCTCGGCCGGCGGCGCGGCCACCGTGGATTTCAGTCCGGATGGCGGCTCGACCTGGCGCACCTTCGCCCGCGGCGGGGCTGATACCGCGCGCACGGGCGTCATCGTCTATTCCGACGGCTACAACGTGCGCATCGCGCAGGCCACGAGCATCAGCACCACGACCACGTACTACACGCTCATCAAGTCCGGCGTCTGAGTCCCATGACCGACCTGCACCCCGCCCCGGAATGGCGCTCCGGTCTCGCGGCAAAGGAGACTGAGTAAATGCCTATTCTGGGCACGGGAATCATGCCTTCGGGGGCGGCTGGAACTGAGCTCATCGCCGTGACGAGAAGGGCTTTCATACCTAAACTCGTTGTGCAGGTATATAAGGCCACTCCTCTCCTGAGTGCCCTCCTCGCCGCCGCCGACCCGATCAGTGGCGGCGTGTCGCCCGTCACGCAGCCCGTGCAGGGCGCGTCGATGGTGACCACGCAGAAGACGGACTACTCGGGGTCGTTCAACGCCCCGCAGATCCAGTCGGGCATCCAGAACGCCGAGTTCAACCTCAAGGCCTACGTCACCCCCGTGCCGTTCTACGCCATGGAGGGGCTGGGGCAAGAGGGCGCGCAGATCATCCCGCTGATCGAGGCCCGCATGAACGACGCGGGCAACTCCATCA
>DATFGS010000514.1:0-12867 GCA_035249225.1 Candidatus Methylomirabilota bacterium
TGCAGACCATCTTCGAGCGCGGCCAGGCCAACGGGCTCGCCGGCATCAAGATGCTCGCGGCCGAGGAGGTGCGCGCGTACGAGCCCAACTGCCGGGCGGTGCGCGCAATCCACGTGCCCGAGACGGGGATCGTGGACTACCTCCAGGTGGTGGCGAAGATGGCCGAGCTCCTCCAGCAGCGCGGCGTCCGCATCCTCACCGGCGCGGGCGTCAGCGCGATCCGGCGGCGGGGGAGCGCGCTCGTGCTCGAGAGCGCGCAGGGCGCGGTGGAGGCGAAGCACCTGGTCAACTGCGCGGGGCTGCACTCCGACCGGGTGGCCGCGATGATGGGGGTGACCCCGGAGGTGCGGATCATCCCGTTCCGCGGCGAATACTACATGCTGCGCCCCGAGCGCCGCTCGATCGTGCGCGGGCTGATCTACCCGGTCCCCGATCCCGAGTTCCCGTTCCTGGGCGTCCACTTCACCCGCACCATCCACGGCGACGTGGAGGCGGGGCCGAACGCGGTGCTGGCCTTCGCGCGCGAGGGCTACAGGCTCGGCACGGTGCGGCCGGGAGAGCTCCTGGGCACGCTCGGCTACGCGGGCTTCTGGCACATGGCGCGCAAGTACTGGCGGGTGGGCGCCTTCGAGATGTACCGCTCGGCCAGCAAGGCGGCCTTCGTGCGCTCGCTGCAGAAGCTGGTCCCGGACATCGCGGCGTCCGATCTCGAGCGGGGCGGAGCGGGAGTGCGCGCGCAGGCGGTGGCCCCGGACGGCTCGCTGGTGGACGACTTCAAGATCAGCGTGACCGCGGGCGCGGTGCACGTGGTGAACGCGCCCTCTCCGGGCGCCACCGCGTCGCTGGCCATCGGGCGCCACGTCGCGGGGGTGGCGGCCGAGACGTTCGGTCTCGTCGCCGCGGCCTGACCGGCTACTCCTTCAGCTTCTTCAGCTTCTCCTCGGCCTCGCGCAGTCGGTCTTCCGCGGCCAGCATGCTGGCGGCCAGATCGCGGATCAGCGCGACGGCGAGCGCGGGATTCGCGCGCACCAGATGATCGAGACGATTCGCCGGGATGACCATGAGGGTGACCGCGTCGGCCGCGATCGCGGTGGCCGAGCGCGGCGCGTTCCGGAACAGCGCGATGTGCCCGAGCAGCTCGCCCTTGGCCAGCGTCCGGAGCAGGCGCTCCTCGTTGCCGAGCTGCTTGCGGATCTCGACCCGGCCAACGTGGACCATGAACGCCTCGCCCTTGGCGTCGTCGCCCTCGCGAAAGATGACGTCGCCGGGCTGGAAGGTCCTCGTCGGTACTTCCCCGATCGGGCGGCTCATGGCTCCTGTCTCAGTGTAGAATGGCTTGCAGCGGACCTATGATACTGCGTTCAGCGCTGTTCGGGGCGGCCGTCGTCACGGCCATCGTCTCGTTCCCCGTCGCCGCCTTCGCCCAGAAGCCGATCACCCTTCAGGAGGCCCTCCAGCGCGCCAAGCCGGCGGTGGTGCTGGTGGTGGCCGAGGTGGCTTCCGAGGTCACGCTCGACTGCGGGTCCGGTCCCCAGAAGATCACCCCCCCTGTCTACCGGGAGACCGGCACCGGCTGGTTCCTGGACGCCGACGGCTGGCTGATCACCAACGGCCACGTGGTCCAGCCCGCCCACGAGCCACCCCGCTGGCTGGCGAACCAGCAGGCCCAGCGGGCGGTGACCACGGCCTGCCTGCCCCAGATGCTCAAGAAGATGGGGCTCCAGCCCGGGGACGCGTCGGATCGCGAGGAGGCGGCCAAGCGCAAGGTGCTCGACACCGTCCTGCCGACCACCAAGGTCAACCTGCAGCCCCAGATCTTCGTGGTCACGGCCAAGGGGCGGCTCAAGGCCGAGGTGAAGAAGTACAGCCCGCCGGTGAGCGAGATGTCGGCCAAGGACCTCGCCCTCCTGAAGGTCGACGGGGACTCCTTCCCGGTGCTGTCTCTGGCCGATTCCCGCAGTGTCCAGGTCGGCGACCCCGTGCACATTCTCGGCTTCCCGGGCGTGGTGCTCACCCACGAGCTTCTCAGCAAGTCCACCATGGTGGACTCCGTCGTCACCAACGGCGCGGTGTCCGCGATCCAGGCGGATGCGAGCAACAACCCCCTCATCCAGACCGATGCCTCCGCGGCGTGGGGAAACTCGGGCGGTCCCACCGTGGACGACCGGGGCAAGGTCGTGGGGGTGCTGACGTTCGTGTCGCTGGCGCCGGGCGCGGAGGGCGCCATCGTCCAGGGCTTCAACTTCGTCATCCCGTCCGCGGCGGTGACCGACTTCCTGCGCGGCACCCCGGCGAAAGTCAACGGGCCCAGCAAGTTCAACGACGTCTGGTATTCGGGCCTCACCGCCTTCTACGGGGAGGACTACCCCACCGCGCTGCGGCGTTTCGAGGAGGCCGACAAGCTCCACCCGAACCTGCCCGACGTCCGGCGGAAGCTGGTGGAGGCGCGCGAGTACGTGAAGAACCCGCCCCCCAAGCCCTTCCCGTGGTTCTGGGTGGCGGTCGGAGTCACGCTGGTCAGCGCGGGCGGCTTCGGCGGGCAGTGGCTGCACCGCTGGAACAAGAACCGCTACCGGGTCCAGCCCTTCGAGGTGGTGCGCATGATCGAGAGCGGCAAGTCGCCGACCATCCTCGACGCGCGCAAGTCCGACTCCTACGAGCAGCTCCCGCTCAAGATCCCCGGCTCGGTGCGTGTGGTGCCCGAGGATCTGGCCAACAGCCTCGCGGGGCTGGATCTCGATCCCACGCGCCCGGTGGTCGCCTATTGCTCCTGCCCGGACGAGGAGACCAGCGCCCGGGCGGCCCGCGACCTTCGCAAGATGGGGTTCAAGGACGTGCGGATCTTGAAGGGCGGTCTCGGCGCCTGGACCAACGCGGGGCTGCCGATCGAGACCCGCTCGGATCTCTCGCAGGTCGGCCTCGAGCTGTACAAGGCGCTGGCCGGCGGTAACGCCTGAGCCGGACCCCTTCCGCCCCTGGCCCCTAGTAACCCAGCGCGCCACCGTCCGCCCGCGGGTCCGACGCGCCCACCAGGCCGCCGTCCTCCGGCGCCATCCAGATGCCGTGCGCGTGCCCGAAGAGGTCGTCCCACTCCCCGCCGATCGTGACCTCGTGCCCCCGCCTGGCCAGCTCCGTCGCGAGCTCCGGCGGGTAGCGGCCCTCCAGGCTGAGCGCGCGTGAGGCGGTCCCCCAGGTGCGCCCGTAGAGCCAGCGCGGGGCCTCGATCGCGGCCTGCGGGCCGAGCCGTCGGAACAGGCGGCGGGTGAGGAGGGCGGCCTGGGTCTGCGGCTGGCCCTCGCCCCCCATGGTGCCGTAGACGAAGCGCGGCCGGCCGCCCTCGATGTACATGGACGGGATCAGCGTGTGCATGGTGCGCTTGCCCGGGGCGAGCGCGTTGACGTGTCCGGGATCGAGCGAGAAGAACGAGCCGCGGTTCTGCAGCACCACCCCGGTGTCGCCGGCCAGCAGCGCCGAGCCGAACGTGAAGTAGAGCGACTGGATCAGGGAGACCGCGTTGCCCTCGCGATCGGCGGTGACGAGCGCGATGGTGTCGCCGCTCGCCGGCGCGGCGGGCTGGGGCGGGCGGGAGCGCTCGCGCGAGATCAGCCGGGCGCGCGCCTCCAGGCGCTCGGGGGCCAGCAGGTCCGCGGGACTCACGCGCATGCGGGCCGGATCGGTGAGGTACCGGTCGCGATCGTCGAAGGCGAGCTTGGTGGCCTCCACGAGGACGTGGATGTAGTCGGCCTCGGGCAGCGCGCTCATGTCGAAGCGCTCGGTCATGCCCAGCACCGCGAGAGCCGAGATCCCCTGGGTCGGCGGTGGGAAGCTCGCGACGTGGCCTTCCGCGTACGCGATGCGCAGCGGCTCCATCCAGTCCGATCGGTGCTCGGCCAGGTCCTCGACGCTGAGCGGGCTGCCCGCGCGGGCGGCCGCCGCCACCAGGCGCCGCGCCACCTCGCCCCGGTAGAAGCCCTCGGCGCCCCCGTCGCGCGCCGCCTCCAGCGTGCGGGCCAGGTCGCGCTGCACCAGCGGCCCGCGGCGCAGCGCGTCCGGATGGTAGAGCGGCCAGAGCCAGCCGCGAATCTCCTCGGGCGCGCGCTCGGTGAAGAGATCGGGCTCCCGCGGCGGTGGGATGCGCTGGCCGTCGGAGGCGTGGAAGCCCTCGCGCGCGTACAGGATCGCGTCGGCGAGCAGCGCCTTCCAGCCGACCGGCGAGCCCATCGTGGCGCGGCTGTACTCGTGCGCCTGCCACCAGCCGTCCACCGCCGCCGGCACGGTCAGCGAGGCGAGGCCGCCGCGCGCCGGGATGGCCGAGGTGACGCCGCGCGCCGCGTACCAGTCGATGGTGGCCGCGCGCGCGGCGCGGCCCACCGCGCAGAGCGCGCGCAGCCGCTGCCGGCCGGCGTCGTAGATGAGCCACACGTTGTCGCCGCCCAGGCCGTTCATGTGCGGGTAGACCACCGCGATGGTGGCCGCCGCCGCGATCGCCGCGTCCAGCGCATTGCCGCCCGCCCGGAGCGCGGCGAGGCCGGACTGGGTGGCGAGCAGGTGCGGCGTGGCCACCATGCCGCGAGGGGCGCGGGCCTCGGGCCAGCGGGTGGTCATGAGAGCCCCTCAGCCCGGCCCTCTCCCCCGAGGGGAGAGGGTGAGGATGAAGCAAGAACCCTCTCCCCCGTGAGGGGGAGAGGGCAGGGGGAGGGGGCGGCCCCGGTCGGGCCTACGAGCAGCCGGTGGTGGTGCCGCAGGTGATGCACTTGAGGCAGGTGCCGTTGCGCACCATGGTGAACTGGCCGCACTCGCCGCACGGGTCGCCCTCGTAGCCCTTGAGCCGCGCCATCTCGGACGCGGTGAGCAGCTTCATCTCGGCCACCGACCCGCTGCCCCCGCTCACCGACGCGATGGCGCGCGCGGTCACCGGCGTGGGCGCCGGGCGCGGGGCGGCGGGGGCCTCGGGCGCGGCCATCTCCATCGGCAGCGGCATCGCCGGCGGGCTGGCCACCGGACCCTCGCCCGGCCGGCTGCCGATGGCGTCGGCGCGCAGGTCCTCGTCGGGCACGTGCGAGAGATCGGTGCGCCCGAGGTAGGTGATGGCCAGCTCGCGGAAGACGTAGTCGATGACCGAGGTGGACATCTTGATGCGATCGTTGCCCTTGACCATCCCGTTGGGCTCGAAGCGGGTGAACACGAAGGCGTCCACGAACTCCTCGAGCGGCACCCCGTGCTGCAGGCCGAGCGAGATGGCGATCGCGAAGCAGTTCATCAGGGAGCGGAAGGCCGCCCCTTCCTTGTGCATATCGAGGAAGATCTCGCCCACCGTCCCGTCCTGGTACTCGCCGGTTCGGAGGTAGACCTTGTGCCCGCCCACCACCGCCTTCTGGGTGTAGCCGGAGCGGCGGTCGGGCAGGCGGTGCCGCTCGCGAAGGTACTGGGTGACCACCCGCTCGGTCATCTTCTCGGCCACCGCTTCCACGTCCGCGGCGGCCGCCTGCTCCTCCTCCTCGTCGGTGGTGGAGTTGAGCGGCTGCGAGAGCTTGGAGCCGTCGCGGTAGAGGGCCACCGCCTTCAGCATGCCGCGCCACGCGAGGTCGTAGGCCCACTTGACGTCCTCGATGGTGGCGTCCATGGGCATGTTGATGGTCTTGCTGATCGCCCCCGAGATGAACGGCTGGGCCGCCGCCATCATCCGGATGTGCGCCTCGGTGGCGATGAAGCGCGTGCCCTTCTTGCCGCAGCGGTTGGCGCAGTCGAAGACGGGCAGGTGGCCCGCCTTCAGCAGCGGCGCGCCCTCGACGGTCATGGTGCCGCAGCAGTAGTCGTTGGCCGCCTCGATCTCGGCGACCGAGAAGCCCATCGCGCGGAGCAGGTTGCCGTTCCACTCCGCGAGCTGGGCCTCGTTGATGCCGAGCCGGGAGGCGATGTAGCCCTCGCCGAGCGCCCACGCGTTGAAGGCGAAGGTGATGTCGAACGCGGTCTCGATCGAGGCTTCCAGGCGCTGGAGCCCCGCGTCGTCGAAGCCCTTGGCGCGAAGCGTGTCGTGGTTGATGTAGGGCGCGCCCCGCAGCGTCTTGCGGCCGACGCAGTAGGCCACGATGTCGTCGATCTCGCCCGGGCTGTAGCCGAGCGTCTCGAGCGCGATGGGCAGGCTCTGGTTCGCGATCTTGAAGTACCCGCCGCCCGCGAGCTTCTTGAACTTCACGAGCGAGAAGTCGGGCTCGATGCCGGTGGTGTCGCAATCCATGACGAGGCCGATGGTGCCGGTCGGGGCCAGGACCGTGACCTGGGCGTTGCGGTAGCCGAACTGCTCGCCGAGCCCGACCGCGCGATCCCACGTCTCGCGCGCGGCCTGCAGCAGCGGGGCCGGGCAGTGGGCCGGGTCGATGCCGGTGGGCGTGATGCTGAGACCCTCGTACTCCACCGCGGCGACGCCGTAGGCGGCCCGCCGGTGGTTGCGCATCACGCGCAGCATGTGGGCCTGGTTCTTGTGGTAGCCGGGGAAGGGCCCGAGGTCGCGCGCCATCTCCGCGGACGTCGCGTAGGCCTCGCCGCACATGATCGCGGTCATCGCGCCGCAGATCGCGGTGGCCTCGGGGGAATCGTAGGGGATGCCCCGCCGCATGAGCACGGTGCCCATGTTGGCGTAGCCCAGGCCCAGGGTGCGGAAGTCCCAGCTCCGCTGGGCGATCGCCGGGCTCGGGTAGGCGGCCATCAGCACGCTGATCTCGAGCACCGAGGTCCACAGGCGGCAGGCGTGGCGGAAGCCGTCCACGTCGACGCTGCCGTCCTCGCGGAGGAACTTGACCAGGTTGATCGACGCCAGATTGCACGCGGTGTCGTCGAGGAAGAGGTACTCCGAGCAGTTGTGGACGACGATGCCGCCCGCCACGAAGTGGTGGGTGACCGTCTCGGTGAGGTCGAAGACGTCCGCCTCGCCCGCGGGCTCGATGGAGACCACCTCGTCGGTCAGCTCCTCGCCGGTCACCGGCTCGTTCCCGTTCAGCCGGGCGAGAGCCCCCGCCTTCGGGCTCTCCGCGTGGAAGCCGATCGCCTGCTCGAAGAGCGGGCAGGACGCGCGGCTGATGCGCAGGGAGTGCGTCGGGTGCGGCCGCGCGGCGGTGGCCTCGGCCAGGCGCGTGTCCTCGTAGAGCCGGGCCTTGATGCCGAAGGCGAGCAGCAGCATCTGGGTCTGGCGCAGCAGCTCGAGCGACGTCGAGTCGAGCGAGACGTAGCGCGACTGCTCGCCGTAGTTGGCCACGGTGGCGTCCGCGGTGAAGAGCCCGCGGAGCACCGCGGCCAGGGCCGCGCGGTCCAGCGCGAAGATCGCGGGGGCGAAGCGGATCGCCGCGGCGCCCTCGTCGAGGATCGCGAACTCGCGGAACACCGACACCGCGGCGGCCTCGCTCAGCATGAGGCGCGCGGTGGCCGCGGTCCGGGTGATCACCCCGCTGCCCGCCTGCCGCCCGAGCCCGCCCACCGCCTGGAGCGCGGCGCGACCGGCGTGCACCGCGTCGGCGACCGCGGCCAGGACCGGAGCCTCGCCCGCATCGGTGGTGAGCACGAGGGATTCCTGCGCGTGACCGCGGACCACCGACTGGGTCAGGTAGCCTTCCGCCACCGCCACCCCGACGCCCAGGGCCAGGTCGGTGGCGAGGCTGCGCCGGCCGAAGCCCGCGCCCCGGAGCATGAGACGGCTGCCCACCGTGAGGTCGGCCACCGCGACGTCGCCGCGGCCCACCGTGAGGACCTTGTGATCACCGGTGATCCGCACCTGGTAGCCGAGGCGCGTCCGGAGGTCGAACACCGGCTTGTGACCGGTGGGGAAGATGCGGGTCACCAGGTGAGACTCGCCGTCCGAGCCGATAACGCGCGCGGTCTTGCCGGCCAGGGCGTCGATGCGCTGCCAGCCGTCCGCGGTGGCCACCAGGGTCTCGCCGGTCACGCACGGGTTGCTGGCGTTGATGCGCCCGTCCTCCGGGCAGGTGTGCCACTCGTTGATCGTGCTGTCGTACTGCACGCCGGGGTCGGCGCAGGCCCAGGCCGCGTGCGCGATCTCGTCCCAGAGCTGCTCGGCGGGCACCGCGCCCGCGCTCTTGCCGTCGGTGCGGCGCTTGAGCTCCCACTGGCCCCGCCGCGCGAGCACGTCGAAGAAGGCGTTGGGCACGCGCACGCTGTTGTTGGAGTTCTGGCCGGAGACCGTGTAGTAGGCCTCGCTGTCCCAGTCGGTGTCGTACTCCGGGAAGTGGATCTCGCGCACGCCCTGGGCGGCCAGGAGCAGCACGCGCTGGATGTAGCCCTCGGGTACGAGGGCCGCGCGCGCCTCGCGCACCGCCGAGCGCAGGGCCGGGTTCTGGCGCGGGTCGGCCTCGACGCCGGTCGGGGTGCGCACCGCGGACAGCACCGCCTGCAGGCGCCGCTTGGTCATCCGCGAGCCGCTGACCAGCGCGGCCACCTTCTGCTCCTCCACCACCTTCCACCGGATGAAGGTGAGGATGTCCGGGTGGTCGAGGTTGAGGATGACCATCTTGGCGGCCCGCCGGGTCGTCCCGCCCGACTTGATCGCCCCCGCCGCGCGGTCGCCGATCCGGAGGAACGACATCAGACCGGAGGACTTGCCGCCGCCCGAGAGCGGCTCGTTCTCGCCGCGCAGGTTGGAGAAGTTGGTCCCGCTGCCCGAGCCGTACTTGAAGATGCGGGCCTCGCGGGTCCAGAGGTCCATGATGCCGCCGTCGTTGACCAGATCGTCGGTGACGGACTGGATGAAGCAGTTGTGGACGATGACGTTGTTGGAGAGGTACTGCCCGCTCTCGGTCTGGATGTCGAACACCGGCTGCACGCCGACGCACTCCACCCGCACCACCGTCTCGTCCCGCAGCGCGGGCAGTTTCTTGCCCGCGAACTGGTCGGAGCAGGCGATGTCGAGCTTCTCGCGCTTGTCGTCGGAGACGAAGCCGATCAGGTCCCGGAAGCGCGCGCGCGCCTCCGCGTGCACGATCGACACGACGTAGGGCGTGCGGCGGCTCTCCCGGGTCTCGGCGCCGCGCCCCAGCTTCGCGTAGATGCCCATGTTGAGGAGCAGGGCCTGGACCCCGTGCGCCAGCCCGGCCGAGATGGTGGAGAGCGTGACGTCGGCCTGGCGGGCCCAGTACGAGCGCAGCCGCACCGTGCCCTGGGCCTGGAACAGCGCGCGCAGGTAGGCGGCCTGGGCGTCGCGGCCGGCCCGCAGGACGGTGGCGGGCACCGCGTGGTCGGCGCTCGAGCGGAGCAGGCCGTACTTGTCCACGAAGGGCCGCAGCGGCTCCCCGTAGAGGCGGATGCGGTGGATGTCGAGCCCCGGGGTGCGCGTCTCCATCGAGCGGACGTGGTAGTGCACCCCGTCGAAGACGCGGTGCACCCGCTCGACGATGAAGTCGAGCTCGTCCTTGTCGATGGTGGTGAACTCGACGGCGAGGCTGTGGTCGGTGCTGAGGCCGTCCTGGCCCACGAAGCCGTCGGCCTGGAGCCACCCGACCAGCGCCGCCTCGTCCACCTCGGTGTGGTACGAGTCCCGGCACACCTCGGTCCGCGTGGACAGGCGCAGGGCCGCGCCCGGCTCAACCTCGTCCACCCGGCGCCAGGCGCCGACGCCGCTGGCGATCGCGTACACCAGGTGGTCGCCGGTGGCCTCGACCGTCACGCCGTTGCGCAGCTCGATGCGGAAGACCGCCTTCTCGCCGTTCTCCTTGACCGCCACCACCCGCGTGGTGCCGGCGCCCTCGTCGCGCCCGTCGTAGACCTCGAGGCCGACCTGGTTCTTGGTCACGATCTGCCCGATCGGGATGGGTCCCTCGGGCGTCGAGATCAGCGCGTGATACGGCTGGCAGGCGTGCGGCTGCGGCCGCTCGTAGGCGGAGGCGGCGCGCGTGAGGAGGCCGGTGTCGGGATCGACATAGTGATGGCCCTGGGCCGGGCCGGAGAGCCCGTAGGCGTAGTGCAGGCCGGTGTTGAACCATTGCGGCGAGTTCGGGGCCGCGACCTGGGCCGCCAGCATGTAGCAGAGCTCGTCGTAGAAGGCCCGCGCATCGGAGGGGGTGTCGAAGTAGCCGTACTTCTCGCCCCAGTGCATCCAGCAGCCGGCGAGCCGGTGGAAGACCTGGCGGGCGTCCCGCTCACCGCCCAGGACCGGGCGGCCGTCCCGGTCCAGCAGCGGCTTGCCGTCCGGCGCGTACTGCGGCACCCCCGACTTCCGGAAGTACTTCTGGGCGAGGATGTCCGTGGCCACCGCGGACCATCCGGCCGGCACCGAGATCCCGTCCTGGCGGAACACCGTGGAGCCGTCGGGGTTCTTGATCTCCGATACTCGCTGGTCGAACTGGATCCCCGCGTACGGGCTCTGGCCTTCTCGGGTGAACCGCCGGGCGACTCTCATGAGCTCCTCCTGATAAAAGAAAACTGGTCAAACCACGGCCCTGCTTGATTCATGGAGACGGAACTACTTCAGCCGGGGAAGGTGGGTTCGGACGACGCGAGGGCGTCGGGACTCTGTGAACTCTGATCCATATAGGTAGTGTTCATGACTGAGGCGGACCCCAACATATTGCGCCCCGTCGAACCCTGTCAACAAAAAAACACGGCAGGAGTTGCACGCATCGCGTCAGGTCGGGGGGAGGGGCTGCGGGGACGGGGACGGCGGGGCGAGCGCCCCGCCGATCTACTTCAGTACGGTGACGGGCTCTTGATCATGTTCTCGCGGCGCTGGAGATAGCCGTTCCGCACCGCGCTGTAGAGATCGACCGTGGTCTCCTCGAAGCCCTGGTAGAGGTCCAGGTTGAGCGACCGGTCGTTGATCATGCTGCCGACCTTCATGCCGAGCCGCGTCCAGATGAACGGCAGCACGTAGCTCAGGGGGTCCATCGCCCCGTCCACCGCGGTGCCGATGCCGTCACGCACGGTCAGCGGCGGCATGAGCGGCAGGACCAGGAAGGGTCCCGGCCCGATGCCCCAGATGCCGAGGGTCTGCCCGAAGTCGGCGCGGGTCTTCTGTAGATTGAATTCCTGCTTGGCGATGTCGAAGAGGCCGCCGATGCCGACCGTGCTATTGATCAGGAAGCGGCCGAGCTCCGCGGTCGCGCCCAGCGGGCGCCCCTGGAGCAGGTTGTTGACGACGCGCTGGACCACGAGCAGGTTGTCGAAGCCGCTGTCGATCATCTGCTGCAGGCGGTCCGGCATCACGAAGTTGTAGCCCTTCGCCACCGGCTTGAGCACGTAGCGGTCGAGGTTGTAGTTGAACGTGAACATCTTCTCGTTGAACGGTTCCCACGGGTCGTACTCCTCGAGGATGCCCTCCGAGGGCACGACGGGATCGGCGGCGCGCGCCTGGGCCAGCATCCACGCGGGCGTCTGGGCAACCACGAGCGGCCCCACCGAGGCGATCATGTAGGAGGGCTGCGATCCGGGCCGGATCAGCTCGAAGGAGGCGGGCCGGAAGGCCACCGTCGCGGCCATGGCCTGCTCACCCGCGTGCGGCTCGACCGCCGTGCCGGTCGGCTGCCGGTCGGGGGCGAGGGCCGCCGCGATCGGATTGTCCGGATCGGTGGCACCCGCGGTCGCGGCGGCCAGGGATTCGCTGCGCAGCCCGCCGGACAGCGTGCCACAGCCGCCCATGGCAAGGGCCGAGACCGCCACCAGCAGCAGCGCCTGTCGCATCCCGAATCCGAAACGCACGTTCGGTGTCCCCCTCGAGTTCTGGCTGGGCTCTCCGAGGCCGGCCGCCCCGCTCCGAGGGAGCAAGGCCAGTGCCACGGCACGCCATCCGCGAGCATAGGATACCGAGCGCTGTTCTTTCAAGCACTTTCCCTGCGATACGAGGCCGGCGCGGCCCCCACCTATAGTCGGTGCAAGGCCGGACTGGGTAATCCGCTCCCCGGATTTGTCACTCCCAGAGCCGTTGACAGCGCGGGACGGCCGGGCTTCAATGCGGGCGCGATCGCAGGATCCCGGATAGGCGCTTCGAGAAAGGTGGCGGCAATGATCGAGCTCACGCTGGAGATGGCCGAGCGCGCGACGCGCGCGGCGCGGGAGAAGGCCACGGCCCTCGGTACCCCGATGACGATCACGGTGGTGGACGAGGCGGGCCGCCTGGTGCTGTGCTCGCGCGGCGACGGCACCGGGTTCTTCACGCCCGAGACCTCGCGGGCCAAGGCGATGGCCGCCGCGAACTTCCGCATGTCCACCGCCGACCTGGCCGATCGCGTCCAGAAGGGCTCGCCGTTCTGGGCCCAGGTGGGGAGCGCGGTCCCCGGCCAGCTCCTGGCCAGTCACGGCGCGGTGCCGATCGTGGTGAAGGGGCGCGTGATCGGCGCCATCGGCTGCGGCGGCGGCACCGGCGAGCAGGATCAGGAGTGCGCGGCCGCGGGCGCGGCCGTTCTCGCGTAGCAGCCTGCTAGCGGCGGATGAGGGCGTCGAGGATGGTGACGCCCTCCCCGCGCCGGCCGACCAGGACCGGGTTCAGGTCGATCTCCCCGATCACGGTGCCGAGGCTCCGCGCGGCCTCGCCCAGGCGCTGGAGCAGCTCGGCCGCGGCGGGGAGATCGAGCGGCGCGCCTCCGCGCACGCCGTCCCACAGCGGGCCGATGCGCAGGCTCCGGAGCGCCTCCTCGGCGGCGGCCGCGTCGATCGGGGGCAGCAGCAGCCGGAAATCGCGCAGCACCTCGATGAGCACGCCGCCCGAGCCCACCAGCACGACCGGCCCGAACACCGGATCGACCTTCACGCCGAGCGCGAGCTCGAGCGCGCCGCGGGCCTGGCGCTGGATCAGGAAGCCGTCGAGGGCCAGGCCCGGCGCCGCCGCGCGCACGCTGGCCTCGATGCGCCGGCACGCGTCCGCGACCGCGG
>DATFGS010000515.1:0-5428 GCA_035249225.1 Candidatus Methylomirabilota bacterium
GTCCGCGCCGCCTCGACGAAGTCCTCGGTGCGGTACGTGGTGGTGGGGATCAGCAGCAGCAGTCGCTGGAGCGCCATGGTCGCGGCGTCGCCGAGTTTATCACGGGGCACGCGGCCCGGACTTGCGGTATACATGAGGGCCCGGCTCCCCACCGGGATCCCGAGCACACGAGGAGGTCCTGATCATGCGTGTCGGCATCATGATCGAAGGGCAGGAAGGGCTGACCTGGGAGCGCTGGCGGAGGCTCGTGCAGGCCGCCGAGGACATGAGCTACGAGTCCCTCTGCCGGTCGGATCACCTCACCGGGCTCTGGGGCGAGGCCAAGCGCCCGTCGCTCGAGACGTGGACCTCGCTCACCATGCTGGCGATGCGCACCCGGCGCATCCGCTTCGGCCCCATGGTCTCCCCGGTCACCTTCTACCACCCGGCGCTCCTCGCCAAGATGGCGACCGCGCTCGACACGCTCTCCAACGGCCGCATGGACCTGGGGATCGGGGGCGGCTGGAACGAGCACGAGCACGTCATGTTCGGCTTCGCGCTGCCGCCCATGAAGGAGCGGCTCGATCGCCTGGAGGCGGCGGCCCGCTACATCCGCGCGCTCGGCGTCGGCGAGCCGGTCACCCTCGAGCAGCCCTACTACCCGCTCCACAAGGCGGAGAACTATCCCCTGCCCACCCACGGCCGGCTGCGGCTCGTGATCGGCGGGCGCGGCGAGAAGCGCACCCTGCGCATCGCGGCCGAGTTCGCGGACGAGTGGAACTGCACCCGCGTGACCCTGGATGACTTCCGCCACAAGCGCGAGGTTCTCGCCAAGCACTGCGCGGCGGTCCGGCGGGACCCGGAGACGATCGAGCGCTCCCTGATGATTCCGCTCGCGATCGGGCGCGACCCGTCCGACGTGGCCCAGCGCATCGCGGCGGCCCGCGCGACCTTTCCCCAGATGCCGGCGGACGAGGACGGCTGGCGCAAGGCGAGCTTCCTGGTCGGCTCCCCCGCCGACGTGGTGGCGAGCCTGAAGGAATGGGAGGCGGCGGGCGTGCAGCGCGTGCTGCTCCAGATGCTCGACATGGAGGACCTGGCCGCGATCGAGCTCTTCGCGCGCCACGTGCTGCCGCAGGTGAAGTAGGGCCGGCGGGACGACCGGGTGGGCGCGCTCCTCACCGCCGACGGCCTCCTCGCGCTGGCCACGCTCTCCGCCATGGAGATCGTGCTCGGCATCGACAACGTCGTCTTCATCGCGATCCTGGTCGGCCGCCTCCCGGAGGCCCGGCGCGAGATCGCCCGCCGGCTCGGCCTGGTCCTGGCCCTGGGCATCCGCGTCCTGCTCCTCTTCGCGATCACGTGGATGATGGGCCTCACCGCGCCCCTGTTCAGCGTGCTCGGGCACCACGTCTCGGGCCGCGACCTCATCCTCCTGGCGGGCGGCCTCTTCCTCATCTTCAAGGCCACCTGGGAGATCTACGACAAGGTCGAGGCGGACCACCACGAGCAGGCGGCCCGGGCCGCGCGCGCCGCCTTCGCGTGGGTGATCTTCCAGATCCTGCTGCTCGACATCGTGTTCTCGCTCGATTCGGTGATCACCGCGGTCGGCATGGCCAACGACCTCGCGATCATGGTCACCGCGATGGTGATCGCGATGCTGGTCATGCTGGTGTCCGCGGGCGCGGTGAGCCGGTTCATCGACAGCCACCCGAGCCTGAAGATCCTGGCCCTGGCTTTCCTGCTCCTGATCGGGGTGATGCTGGTGGCGGAGGGCATGGGCTCGCACATCGAGAAGGGCTACATCTACTTCGCGATGGCGTTCTCGCTCCTGGTGGAGCTGGTCAACATGCGCTACCGCCGCAAGCAGGGCGCGGCCGCGCCGCACGGGAAGGCCCGCTAGGCCCCCGCGCGCGTCTCTTCCGCGAAGCGCAGCAGGGTGAGGGTCAGGGCCACCACCACCGGCCCCACCACCAGCCCGATGGGCCCGAAGGCGGTCACGCCGCCGAGGAGCCCCAGGAACACCGGCAGCGTCGAGATCTGGGCCCGGCCCGAGATGAAAAGCGGACGCACCACGTTGTCCGCGCTCGACACCACCGCCACGCTCCACACCGCCAGCACGAGCGCGGCGACCCAGCGGCCCTGCAGGAACAGCACGCCCACCGCGGGCACCCAGACCAGCGCGGTGCCGACGAACGGGATCAGCGAGGCGACCGCCGCGATCGCGCCGAAGACCACCGGCGACGGCAGCCCCACCAGCGCGAAGCCGATGCCCACCAGCACGCCCTGGACCAGCGCGGTGAGCAGCGAGCCGAACACCACCGCGCGGGTGACCGCGGCAACGTGGTCCACCAGCTCGCCCCGGCGCGCCGGCCGCATCGGGATCAGCCCCACCGCGGTCGCCAGCATCCGATCACCGTCGCGCAGAAAGAAGAAGAGCAGGAAGAGCATGATCGCGAGCCCCACCAGGGCGTTCAGCGCCCCCACCACGAAGGACCCGCTGACCGCCACCAGCCCCTGCAGCAGCGTCTGCAGCCCGCTCAGGAGCCAGCCGTGGAGCTGCTCGGCGTCCACCGGCGCGACCGACGAGGCCCACCGGATCGTGCGGCTCACGATCGGGATCTCAAGGAGATCCCCCGCGCCCGAGATGCCCGAGGCGGCCACCATCCGCTGCACGCGCCCGAACAGATCCTTCGCCTGGCTCGCGAAGGCCAGGGCCAGCAGCGGCAGCGGCGCGATCAGGACGACGGCGCTGAGCAGCGTGAGGCCGAGCGCGGTCAGGGCGTACCGCCCGCCGAGGCGTCGCCCGAGCGCCCGCTGCGCGGGGAAGAGCAGGAGCGCGAGCAGCATGGACCAGAGGATGGGCACCAGGAACGGCCGCAGGATCAGGAACAGCGCGGAGGCGAGGAGCGCCGCCGTCACCAGCGCGAAGACGCGGGGGTAAAAGCGGTCGTCGCTCCCGGTCATCGCCGCGATCGGAGCTGCCTCAGCGAGACCGCGTGGAGCAGCCACGCCACCGGCACCAGGAAGGCGGGCAGCCAGATGTACGGCCAGTCGGCGATGAAGGTGGCGGGCGGGTCCGTCTCGAAGATCCGCCACGGCGTCGGCGCGGAGAGCTGCGCGTGCACCACCACGTTCAGCAGGATGACGACGCCGGCCCAGTTCCACCACACCGCCACCCGCGCGGGCCACGCGCGCCGCACGAAGCAGGCGTAGGCCACCACCGGGGCGGTGAGCCCGACCAGGATGTCGACGTTGCGGCCGTGGAAGCTCAGCAGCTCCGGGATGGCGCCCGCCACCGCGAGCTGCCACAGCACGATCTCGACCGCGATGCGAAAAGTCTGCGCGGCCACCGGCCACGCCGGCGGCAGCGCGGCGAGGAGGGGCCCGATCCGGCGGGAGCACGCCAGGGCGAACAGGGCCAGCAGGGCCGGCCCGACCCCCAGCAGCATGCGCGGCGGCATGGACCGGAAATCCTCGAAAAATCCGCGCTCCGCGAGCAGCCCGGTCAGCGCGAGCCAGCCGACCAGGGCCACGCCGGCGACGCGTACGCCCCGGACCGCGCCCGGGCCCACCCGGCGCGCCGCGCGCACGGCGCCCCCGAGCACCAGGACGAGCACGGCGACGACGATGGCCACGAAGGCCAGATCCACCGCGACCGGGGCATCCGTGAGCATCACCGGCTTGAATAACACATTCGTGGCCGAACGCGCGAGCAACACCGGCGTCACTCCGGTGACATGCGGGGGCCCCGGGGCCGCGCTATCCCCCACCGCAGCGGGCGATTCGGGGCGGCCCCGGCTGGCACCGCGCTTGCTCCTCTCAGGCCACGCGGAGTCTCTTCCCGACAAACGGCAAACCCGTCGCGAGACGGGGACGCAAAGCCACGGATCAGGGCGACCTGACAGCCGGGCTACCGAAGGAAGGGCGCTCAAGGTAGCGCTCGTCGGGATCCGAGTGTGCTCCGCGAACAGGAGGATCCTGATGAGACACGGTCTGATTCGCTTCATCGTGCGCCGCCTCGCGGTGCTCGCCCTCATTCTCTTCATCCCGGTTCCCGCGGCCGCCGACGACGCGATCATGAGCGTCGATCAGTACAAGACGGCCAAGGCCCGCAACCTCGCGACCACGCACCAGGCGCTGCTCAAGCAGATGCGCGAGGAGATCTACAACTGCATGCCGTGGGTCGGCGTGCAGAAGGCGGGCATCGGCTTCCGCCAGCCCAAGGGCGCGGTGGAGGACGATCGCTACCTCTCGGTCTGGATCGTGATCGACCAGGACGAGGACGCGCGGTTCGCCGCGCTGCCCACCGAGCGGCGCGCCTCCGCGATGTTCTCCCGCTACGGCACGGATCTCCTGCGGCGCATGGCCCAGCTCCAGCCGCTGGTGGCCGATCCCGACGTGAAGGGCTTCTCGGTGGTGCTGTCGTGGCTGAAGCCGGGTACCGGCGGCAGCTCCGTGCAGCCCATCAACGAGACGCTCGCGCTCTGGAGTGACAAGCAGACCACGCTCGGCTTCCTCGCCAAGCGCGTCCCCGCGGGCGAGTTCACCCGCCGAGCCAAGTTCAACGTCTTCGACGGGGTGGAGGACAAGGGACGCCTCGCCCTCGAGGTCTGGGAGGATTCGTTCGTCCGGACCTTCAAGGTCGCCAACGTCGAGACCCCGAAGGGCCAGAGGTGCTCTGGCTGACCGTCAGGACACCGGCAATCGGTCGCCGGCCCGGTACCACACCGGGTCGGCGGCCGGCCGGAACAGCTTGACCCGCGCGGTGCCGTGTACCGTCACGGCACCGTCCTCCGCGATGACCCACGCTCCTTCTTCCAGCCCCAGCACCGGGTTCGAGTTGACCACGTGATACTCCCGGATGCGATCGTCCCGCGTCTCGCTGAACGCGGCCATCGCGGGGTCCATCTCCTTGTAGTGGGGATTGATGTTGAAGCCCACCAGCCCCAGCGCGTCGAAGCGATCGAGCCCCACCACATTCCAGTCGTTGGTGGTCAGGATCGTGGGGCCGGCCACGTTGGAGCCGGCGCTGGCGCCCGCGTAGGGCATGCCCGCGGCCACGCGCGTGCGGACGGCCTCGAGCAGCCCGGCGCCGCGCAACCGCTGGAGCAGCGCATAGGTATTGCCCCCGCCCATGAAGAGGGCCTCCGCGGAGCCGAGCGTGGCGAGCGGCTCGCGATCCCAGCGCAGGTGCAGCAGCTCGAGGCCCGCCCCCTCGGGCGGCGCGGGCTCGAGCGCGGCGCGGATGCGCTCGAAGGAGGCCGCCTCGTCGTGCAGGTTGGCCGCGGTGACGAAGGCCACGCGACGCCGCGGGCCGAAGAAGTCGGGCAGCGCGGCGCGGCCCACCGGGCCGAGCGGCCCGCCCGAGTGCAGGAAGACGCGCATGCGCTAGGGGCCGAGCAGGCGCTTGAGCTGCGGCATGGACTTGACGATGTAGTGCGCGACC
>DATFGS010000516.1:0-5306 GCA_035249225.1 Candidatus Methylomirabilota bacterium
ACGGCGCGTGGCGCCTGGTCATGATCGGGCTCGGCCGCGCGCGGCCGGCGCTCAACGCGGCGCTGGCGGAGCGCGCGCGCGCCATGCTGGCCCGTGGCATGATGGACGAGGTTCGGCGCCTCCTCGAGGCCGGCCACGACCCGGCGCGGCCGCCGATGGACGGCATCGGCTACCGGCAGCTCGCGCTGGCGCGGGAGGGGCGGATGACGGAGGACGAAGCGCTGCGGCTCATGATCCGCGACACGGCCCGCTACGCGAAGCGGCAGGTGACGTGGTTCCAGCGCGAGCCCGAGATCCGCTGGCTCGACGTGGACGAGGCGGGCGGGGTCGAGGGCGCGGCCGAGGCGGTGCACAAGGTCATCACACGGGAGGGGCTGATCGAGTGAAGTCACGCGAGAAGGCGGTGCTGGCGGCCCTGCGGCTGCCGACGCAGCCGCGGGTGGTGGTGGAGGAGAGCCTCGACGAGCTCGGGCGGCTCGCCGAGTCGGCCGGCGCCCTCGTGGTGGGGCGGGCGACCCAGGATCGGCGGGCCCCGACCCCCGCCCTCTACTTCGGCAAGGGGAAGGTCGAGGAGATCAAGACGCTCTCGAAGCGCGAGGGCGCCGACCTCATGATCTCCGACGACTCGCTCTCGCCCATCCAGGAGCGCAACCTCGGCGGCTCCCTCGGCGTGCGGGTGATCGACCGCACCGCGCTCATCCTCGACATCTTCGCGCAGCGCGCCCGCACCATGGAGGGCAAGCTCCAGGTGGAGCTGGCCCAGCTCTCGTACCTGCTGCCCCGGCTCGTGGGGCAGTGGAAGCACCTCGAGCGCACCGGCGGCGGCATCGGCACCCGGGGACCGGGCGAGATGCAGATCGAGTCCGATCGCCGGATCATCCGGCACCGCATCCAGAAGATCCGCGACGAGCTACAGCGCGTGCGCACGCACCGGCGGCTCCTGCGCGAGCGGCGGAAGGCGGCGGACGTGCCGGTGGTCGCGCTGGTCGGCTACACCAACGCGGGCAAGACGACCCTGCTCAATCGCCTGACCGGCGCCGACCGCGTCGCCGCCGACCAGCTCTTCGTCACGCTGGACCCGACCGCGCGCCTGGTGTCGAGCCCGTCGCATGCCTCGTTCATCCTGACCGACACGGTGGGCTTCATCCGCAAGCTGCCGACCCAGCTCGTGGCCGCGTTCAAGGCCACGCTGGAGGAGCTGACCGAGGCCGACGTGCTGGTGCACGTGGTGGACGCGAGCCATCCCGGGCTCGACGACCAGGTCCAGGCGGTGGAGGCGCTCCTGGGGGAGCTCGAGCTGATGGGGCGGCCCATGGTGGTGGCGCTCAACAAGATGGACCGGCTCGAGCCGACGGCGGCCCGGGCGCTGCTGGCCCGCTTCGACGGCGTCGCGATCTCGGCCCGCACCGGCCAGGGCATGGACTCGCTCCTGACGCGCCTCGACGAGGCGCTCCGCCCGCGGGTGGCGCGGCTCACCCTGCGCATCCCGTACGCCGACGGCCCCGCGCTGGCCGCCTGCTACGAGCGCGGGCGCGTGCTCTCGCGGCGCGACGAGCCGGAAGGCGTCCGTCTGGAGGTCGAGCTGCCGCGGCGGGTGCTGCCCTCCCTCGAGGGGTACCGGATCACCGCCTGAAAGCGGTGCTACAATCGGGCCTCGGCCCTCGCGGACCGTTCCATGGGACTTCCCAACTGGCTCACGATACTGCGCATCCTGCTGATCCCGGTCTTCGTGACCTTGCTCGTCTACCGGCGGGCGGGGCTCGCGCTGCTCGTGTTCTGCCTGGCGAGCCTCACCGACATGCTGGACGGCTACATCGCCCGGAGCCAGCATCGCCAGACGCGCCTCGGGGCCTTCCTCGATCCGATGGCCGACAAGCTGCTGCTCACCTCGGGCTTCGTCACCCTGACCTGGCTCAAGGTGATCCCGTTCTGGATCACCGCGGTCGTGGTGAGCCGTGACGTGGTGCTGAGCATCGGCGTGCTGGTCATCCACGTGGCGGGCGGCACCGTGCATCCGGCGCCGACCTGGATCGGCAAGATGTCCACCGTCTTCCAGATGCTCACCGTGCTCGCGGCCATGGCCGCGGTCTATTTCCATCTCCTCCCGACGTTCATCACCACGCTCCTGGCCTGGGTGACCGCCGCGTTCACGATCACCTCGGGGCTGCAGTACATCATCCGGGGGCTCAAGCAGCTCGAGACGCCCACCTCGGTGAGCGGGCGCGTCTGACATGGCCCGCCGGCCGGTCGAGACCGCGGAGGGCGTGGTGGTGGCCGCGGTGACCCCGCGGACGCCCGCGGCGCGGGCCGGACTGCGCTCCGGCGATCGCATCCGGGCGATCAACGGCGCCGCGCTGCGCGACGTGATCGACTTCCACTTCCACGCGGGCGAGGAGCACCTCAGCCTCTCGATCGAGCGGGACGGGCAGGCGCGCACCGCGCGGCTCCGCCGCGGCGGCTCGGAGCTCGGGCTCCAGCTCGAGGCCCCCCGGCCCGCCGAGATCGCGACCTGCGCCAACAAGTGCGTCTTCTGCTTCATCCACCAGCTGCCGAAGGGGATGCGCAAGAGCCTGTACGTCAAGGACGACGACTTCCGGCTCTCGTTCCTGCACGGCAACTACATCACCCTCACGGATCTCGAGGAGGCCGAGCTCGCGCGCATCGAGGCGCAGCGCCTGTCGCCGCTCTACGTCTCGGTCCACGCCACCGACCCGGAGCTGCGCCACGCCCTGCTCGGCCGGCCGCGGGTGCGCCGGGAGCTGCTGCCGGTGATGGAGCGGCTCGCCAAGGCGGGGATCGCGATGCACGCGCAGATCGTGCTGTGCCCGGGCTGGAACGACGGGCCGCACCTCGAGCGCACCGTGCACGAGCTGGCCCGGCTGCATCCCGCGGTGCCGACCACCGCGGTGGTGCCGGTCGGGCTCACGCGCCACCGCGAGCGGCTCCCGGACCTGCGCGCGGTCACCGTGGAGGAGGCGGGCGCGCTGGTGGGGGCGATCGAGGGCTGGCAGCGCGAGTTCCGCGACGCGCTGGGGACCCGCTTCGTCTGGGCCGCCGACGAGCTGTACCTGCAGGCGGGCCTCCCGCTCCCCCGCGCGCGGGAGTACGAGGGCTTCGCGGTGGCCGAGGACGGCATCGGCCTCGTGCGCCGCTTCGAGGACGCCTTCGCCCGCGCGGTGAGCCGCCGGCCAGCCCGCCTCCCGCGGCCGCGGCACGTGACCGTCGTCACCGGCGAGATGTTCGCCCCGCGGATGCGCGGGCTGCTCGATCGCGTGGTGGTCGAGGGCCTCCGCACGCGACTGGTGCCGATCGCCAACGAGTTCTTCGGCCGCGGCATCGGCGTGGCCGGGCTGCTCACCGGCCGCGACATCCAGGTCCAGCTCGAGCAGGCGCGCGCCGCCGGCCACGAGCTGGGCGAGGAGGTGCTGGTCCCGGCGGTGGCGATCCGCGACGGGGCGGGCGTCTTCCTCGACGATCTCACCCCGGCCGACCTGGCCGCCTCCCTCGGCACGCCCGTCACCCCCGTCGAGCCGGACGCTCCGGCCCTCCTGGCCGCGCTCCTCGGCCGGTAGGGGCCGGGGGAGCCGACATCGCCGATGCTGCGCCCGATCATCGCCATCGTGGGCCGCCCGAACGTGGGCAAGTCCACGCTCTTCAACCGGCTCATCGGGCGCCGGCGCTCGCTCGTGCGCGACGTCCCCGGCGTCACGCGCGACCGTCTCTACGGCACCGTGGTCTTCGAGCGCTGGCAGGCGACCGTCGTGGACACCGGCGGCTTCGATCCCAGCAGCGAGTCCGACCTGGTGCAGGGCGTGCGCCGCCAGGTGCTGCAGGCGGTGGACGAGGCCGACCTGCTCGTCTTCGTGGTGGACGGCCGCGCGGGCATCACCGGGCTCGACCAGGAGATCGCGGGGATCCTGCGCAAGTCCGGGCGCCCCACGCTCCTCGCGGTCAACAAGGTGGACACCGCGGGCCAGGACAGCCCGGTGGGCGACGCCTACCGGCTCGGCTTCGAGCCGGTGCTCACCGTCTCCGCCGAGCACGGACGCGGGGTGGCCGAGCTGCTCGAGGCCTGCCGCGACCACGCGCCCGCGGTCGCGCCGGAGACCGCGCTGGAGGGCACCCGCGTGGCGATCATCGGCAGGCCCAACGTCGGCAAGTCGTCGCTGGTCAACGCGGTGCTCGGCCACGAGCGAGTGCTCGTGCACGATCTGCCTGGCACCACGCGCGACGCGGTGGACACCCCGGTGACCTTCCGGGACCGGAACTACCTGCTCATCGACACCGCGGGGATCCGTCGCAAGGGCAAGGTGACCGAGCCGCTCGAGAAGCTCGCGGTGGTGATGGCGCTCAAGAGCCTCGAGCGGTGCCAGGTGGCGGTGCTCGTGATGGACGCCTCGGAGGGCGTGACCGCGCAGGACGCGCACATCGCGGGCTACGCCAACGACGCGGGGCGCGCGGTGGTGGTGGCGGTGAACAAGTGGGACCTGGTGCCGTCGGGCATGGTGCAGCGAGGCGACGTCACCGGCCAGATCCACGAGCGGCTGCCGTTCCTCGAGCACGCCCCGATCTGCTTCACCTCCGCGGTGACGCGCCTCGGGCTCCGCGATCTCTTCGACCAGGTGGACGTGGTGGCCGCGGAGGCGCAGAAGCGCGTGCAGCCGGGCGAGCTGCTGGCCACGCTGCGCACCGCGGTGGAGCGGCGGCCCATGTCGGCGCGCGGAGTCCCCCTGCGCGTGCAGTCCGCGCAGCAGGTCGCGGTGTCGCCGCCCACGTTCGCCATCCGCGTGAACCTGCCGGACAGCATCCACTTCTCCTACGAGCGCTACATCATCAACTCGCTCCGGCACGCCTACAGCTTCGCGGGCTCGCCGCTGCGCCTGCTCTTCCGCAAGGCGGTGGGGCGGGGCGCCGGGCGGTCCAGAGGGGCGCGCCGCCGCGCCTGAGCCGGCGGCGGCTAACTAGGCAGAACCCCTAGTGATTTCGGTTGAGCCCCCCCGGCACTGGTGCTATAACATCCCCTAGCCGTTCACCATCGTGCAGTCAGCGAGGACTCAGCGTGTGAGCCCAGAGCGCCCGGACCAGGACGATTTTCTGGAAGACGAAGAGCAGGAAGAATACGGCCAGCGCAGCATCTTCGCGACCGGCTGGTTCCGCGCTGTGCTCGTTCTCCTCGTCCTCGCCGTCGTCGCGGTCATCGCGGTGCCGCTGATCGGAGGCTGGTTCGAGCCGACGCCCCCGCCGAAGGTGGCCACGAAGCCGAGCGAGCCGTCGTCCGCCCCGTCGGCGCCGACCACCCCGCCGGC
>DATFGS010000517.1:0-1336 GCA_035249225.1 Candidatus Methylomirabilota bacterium
GTCGGCCTCTGACCACGACGGGCTTACTGGTCTTTCGCTGGTAGCAGTTCCCAATCTGTTAGTGGGAGATTCCTGGCTACCGTTGGCAGGAACGGGTCACCCGGCCGACCCGCCGCCCCCCGCCCGGCCGCTCCGCCGCGAGGTCTGTTGCCGACCTCTCCCCTTCTCTGCTGTCTCTCGCTTCGCTTCTAGTAGCCCTTTTGTTTGTCTATCAGCGCGATCAACGGGCGGCCGTCGCGGCGGCGGCGGAGGTTCTCGCAGAAGGTGGCGATCACGCGGCCCGCGCGTCTGGGAGAGCCGCCGGCGGTATGGGGGGTGATGATGGCGCGGGGGTGGGTCCAGAGCGGGTGGTTCTTGGGGAGGGGCTCGGGGTCGGTGACGTCGAGGCCCACCGCCCAGATCAGGTTGTCGTTCAGGGCGGCGAGGACGTCCTCGCCGCGGATGATCTCGCCGCGGGTGACGTTGATGAGGATGGCGGTGCGCTTCATCTGGAGGAAGCGCTCACGGGTGAAGAGGTGGTGGGTGGCCTTGGTGAGGGGGAGGCCGATCACCACCGCGTCGGAGGCGGCCAGCAGGTCGGCGAGGCGGTCGGCCGGCCAGATCGCCTCGACGCCGGGCTCGGGGTCGACGCGCTCGATGTCGACGCCGAGGACGCGCATGCCGAAGCCCACCGCGCGGCGGGCCACCGCGCGGCCGGTGCCGCCGAAGCCCACGATGCCCAGGGTCTGCTCGTAGAGCTCGCGCTGGTGGACGCGGATCGGCTCGCGCAGCTCGTAGTCGGGGGTGCGGATCGCGGTGTGCAGCCCGCGGGTGAGCGCCAGCAGCAGCGCGAAGGCGTGCTCGGCCAGGTGGATGCCGACCTCGCCCTTCTCGCTGGCCAGCGGCACCTCGTGGTTGATCAGCTCGGGGGTGAGGATGCTGTCCACGCCCGCCCCGATCGAGTGGTAGTAGACGAGGCGGGTCGCGAGAGAGAACAGCTCGGGGGCCACACGCCCGAAGATGACGTCGGTGTCCGGCAGCTCGCGCCGCTGGGCCGCCTTGTCTCTCACCTCCACGATGCGCGCGCCGGGGCCCGCCGCCTCCAGGATGCCGGCCCGGTCCGCCTCGGTGAGGCCGGAGACGATCAGGTTCGGGGCGAAGAGGATCTTCACGGCTACTGGAGCTCCGGGATCACCCACTTGGGCGCGCGCCCGGCGGCCACGCGCTGGATGTTGTCGAAGCCGTTGCGGAAGCGCGCGGTCCAGTTCTCCCAGGTCGGCCCCGCCGAATGCGGCGTGAGGGTCACGTTCGGCAGGTGGAAGAGCGGGTGGTCCTTGGCGGGCGGCTCGTCCACCAG
>DATFGS010000518.1:0-4599 GCA_035249225.1 Candidatus Methylomirabilota bacterium
CGCGCGAGCGTCCGCGCCACGGAGACCGCGGGCCCGCAGCTCAGCACACGCGCGTCCATCAGCGCCGCGACGCCGGGCTCCACCTGCGGATACGGGTGGCCGCGCTTCGCCATCTCAGCCCGTCCGCTCGAGGCCCCGCGCGCGCGCGACCCGGCCCACGCGCGCCGCCCGCGGGTGGAACTTGCGGTACATGTCGTGGACGACGCTCGACGGCAGGTGCGTGTAGATCTGGGTCGTCGAGATGTCCACGTGTCCGAGCATGGCCTGCACCGAGCGCAGGTCGGCGCCGCGCTCGAGCAGGTGGCTCGCGAAGGAGTGGCGCAGGGTGTGCGGCGAGACCGCGGCGCGGAGGCCCGCGCGCCGCGCGGCGCGCCGGATCAGGCCCCAGAGCGCCTGCCGCGACATGGTACCGCCAGAGCGATTGAGGAAGAGCACCGGGCACTCGCGGCGCACCAGGCGCGGCCGCATCGTGGTGAGGTACCGGCGCACCCAGTCGAGCGCGCGCGCGCCCGCGGGCACGAGACGCTGCCGGTCCCCCTTGCCGATCACGATCACGTAGCCCGCCTTGAAGTTCACGTCCTCGATCCGCAGCCCGAGGATCTCGGAGGCGCGGAGCCCGGAGGCGTAGAGCAACTCCAGCAGCGCGCGGTCCCGCAGCCCGTCGGGCCGCGTGGTGTCGGGCGCCTCCACGAGCGCGGCCGTGTCCGCCACGGACAGGGTGCGGGGCAGCCGCCGGGCCGGGCGCGGGCTGTCCAGGTGCTGGGTCGGATCGCGCGGCACCCGCCCGGCGTCGAGGAGGAAGCGGTAGAGGCCCCGCACCGCGGAGAGATGCCGGGCGATGCTGCGGCTGCCGAGGCCCCGCCGGCGGAGACCGCCCAGATACCGCGAGAGGTCGGCGACCCCCACGTCGCCGATCGCGCGACGCTCGCGCGTCAGGAAGCTCTCGAATCCCTTGAGATCCCGGCGGTACGCGGCGAGCGTGTTGAGCGCGGCGCCCCGCTCGATCTGCAGGCCGGCGAGGTGCTCGTCGATCAGCGCCGCGGCTTCGGAGACGACTCCCGCGGTCTGCCTCTCCGCGGATGCTCCGAGCCGGGCGGCCACGGTCACATCCGGAGTGGCAGGCCCAAGAAACGACGGCCCCGGCAGTGGCCGCTGTGTCGGATCCAGGCCATGACCGGGGCGTTCCCTGCGAGTGGGTGCATGAGCGAGTCTATCACCGGCGCAGCCGGCTGGGCAAGGTTCAGCGGCGCGCGTGCAGCATGCCGAGGAGGGCGCGCAGCTCGGGCGCGCGAATCGCCGCCGCCATCGCCACGTACACCGCGACGCCGCCGACCATCGCCAGCATCATCCGCGCGAGACCCAGCACCATCGGCTCCGGCACCACCGGCAGGAACCCCTCCACCCACGCGCACCAGAGCGCGAGGGCCGCGGTCGCCACCACCGTGCGGCCCAGCGAGCCCCAGATCTCCGCGCCACGCGGCCCGCCAAGCCGGCGGTGGAGCAGCCAGCAGAGCCCGATCACGTTGACGTAGGACGACAGCGACGAGGCCAGCGCGAGCCCGATGTGGCGCAGCGGCCACATCAGGACCACGGCCAGCAGCACGTTCACCGCGACCGACACGAAGCCCACGATCACCGGCGTCCGCGTATCCCCGAGCGCGTAGAAGGTCTGCGCCGCGATGCGGGTGGCCGAGAACGCGGGCAGGCCCACCGCGTAGCCGGCCAGAGCCTGGGCGGTGAGCGCGGCGTCGGCGGCCGTGAACTCGCCCCGCTGGAAGAGCACCTGGACGATGGGCCCGCCCAGCAGCAGGAGCCCCACCGTCGCGGGCACCGCCACGAAGGCGGAGAGCCGCAGCGCGAACTCCAGCGTGGTGCGCAGCGCGGGAAGCTCCTGGCGGGCGGCCTGGGCCGACATGCTGGGCAGCGTGGCGGTGGCGAGCGCGATGCCGAACACGCCCAGCGGGAACTCCATCACCCGGTCGGCATAGTACAGGTACGAGACGGTCCCGGTGGGCAGCAGGGAGGCGAGCAGCGTGTTCACCACCACCGTGATCTGCACCGCGGCCAGGGCGAACACCGCGGGCCAGAGGCGCCGGGCGATGCGCAGCACCGCGGGATGCCGCCACTCGAGCGAGGGCAATAGCGGCACCCCGATCCGGCGCAGCTCGGGAAGCTGGACGAGGAGCTGGCCGAGCCCGCCCACCAGCACGCCGATCGCCAGCGCCATGATGGGGGTGGTGAGCCGGGACGCGAGACCGACCACCGACAGGATCATCGCGAGATTGAGGACGGCGGGCCCGACCGCGGCGGTGAAGAAGCGATGGTGGGCGTTGAGCGCGCCCATCGCGAGGGCCGCCAGCCCCACGAACACGAGGTACGGGAACAGCGCACGGGTGAGGCTCACCGCGAGGCCCAGCAGCTCGGGGTCGGCGCGCCAGCCCGGCGCCATGGCCGTCACCACGAGCGGGGCGACCAGGGCGCCCAGGCCCGCGACCACGCTGAGCACCACGATGGCCGCGCCGGTCACCGCCCGGGCGAGGCGCCCGAAGGCCTCGGGCCCCTCGCGGGTCAGCGTCTCGGTGAAGACCGGGACCACCGCGGTGGACAGCGCGCCCTCGGCCAGGAGCCGGCGCAGGAGGTTGGGGATTCGAAAGGCCACGAAGAACGCGTCGGTGAGGGGGCCGGCGCCGAAGACCCGGGCCACCACCATGTCCCGCACGAAGCCGAGCACCCGGCTCGCGAGCGTGGCGAGGCCGATCGAGCCCACCGCGCTCACCACGCCGCGCTGGACGTGCTCCTGGGAGTCGGGCGCGTCGCTCACCGAGGGGACGAACTCCTTGACACGTCGCGGCGCCGACGGTAGGCTCGTGTGTCGCTCACGCCGCACCCCAGAACAGGAGAAGAACCTTGGCCAATACTCCCTCCGCGAAGAAGCGGATCCGGCAGAACGAGAAGCGCCGGCTGCGCAACCGCGCGGTCCGGAGCGCGGTGCGCGGCAGCGTGAAGAGCGCGCGCGAGGCCCTGGCCGGCAAGGCGGCGGACTCCACGACCGTCGTGCGCGAGGCCATCCGGGCGATCGACCGCGCGGTCACGAAGGGCATCATGCACCGCAACACCGCCGCCCGCCGCAAGTCCGCGCTCGCCCGCAAGCTCAACGTCCCGGCCTGACCGGCCGGGGCGCGCGCCGCTCCGCCAGCTCCCGCAGGCTCGCGATCGCCGCGTCGCGCACGATCTCGCCGCCCCGCTCGCCGTAGAGGCTGCCGCAGGAGATGTAGCTCGACGTCCGGAAGTGCTCCGCGGCCAGGAAGTAACCCTGGTAGGCGTTGGACACCCCGGCGATCAGGGTGGGCGTGAAGGTCGCCCGCCCCGCGCTCTTGATCGCCTGGCCAAGTCGTGTGTCCGGCTCGCCCGGGATGGCCACCCAGGCGCCGCGGCCGACCGCGACCGCCCAGACCTCGGCGGAGGGCGGGAGCGCCGCGCGCAGGCCCAGCCGCGTGCCGCGGGGGATCCATCGCCCCAGGCAGTTGCGCAGCTCGAGCCCGGGCGCGGGCAGCATCGCGGTGACGGAGACGGCGGCCAGGCGCTGGTCGGGGTCGGCGGGGATCCGCGGCCAGAGGGCGACGACCGCGGCAGCCAGGGCCTTGCCCCCGGACGCCACGCCGTCCCAGCCCCGCTGGCGGGGGCTCACGTCGCCGACCGCGCCGTTGACGTACAGCGCGGGCACCCCGAGCTGCTCCTCGATGCGCGCGCCCGCGTCGCCCATCACGTCGCCGGAGAGCTGGAAGTTCTCGCGCCCGAGCGCGGTCCCGTGGATGGCGTAGTTCCACATCACCGCCACCGGGCGGCGGTCGGTCCCCATCACCTTGAGCACGCCCAGCTCGTCGTCGACCGCCTCGTGCACGCGGCTGTCGGTGAGCCCGGGCACCTCGCTGCGGCCGGTGCCGACCGTGGCCGGGCGCTTCCGGCGCTCGGCCTGGCGCGCCGCCTCCTCCATCGCGGAGTAGATGCGACCGCGCACGCGCGGAGATTCCCGGTCGAGCGCGAGCAGCCCGAACAGGCTCGACCGGGCGAAGGCGCCGGGGCCCGAGTGCGTGTGGGAGGCCGCCGCGATCACCGCCGCGTAGCGCAGGCCGAGCTGGTCGAGGCGGCGCCGCAGGTCCCCGACGAGGGAGGGATCCATCCCCACCAGGTCCACTCCCAGGAAGAGTAGCCGCACCCCGCCCGCCTCGAGCACCAAGGCCCGCACCTTGATCGGATCGTGGATTCCGGTCGCGGGGCGGAACCAGAACGTGTCGGGGTAGCGGCCGAGGAGATCAGGCATCCACGCGCGGCGGGGGAACCCGCCGTAGCCGCCGAGCGGCGTATCCGCGGGCAGCTCGACGGTCACCCCGGCGGCGCCGGCCAGCAGACGGGACGCGGGCGCCGCCGCGGCGAACGCCGTCTCCGCGCCCGATCCCAGCAGTAGCGCGGCGGCGACGAGGGCGCGCAGCGCCCCCGCCATCAGACCGCGCACAGATCGGCGACGAGCAGCGACAGCTCGGGACGCGCGGTGCCGCCCAGCTTGAGGCGCCGCTCGACGTCCCAGCAGCGGGCGAGCTG
>DATFGS010000519.1:0-4906 GCA_035249225.1 Candidatus Methylomirabilota bacterium
GGTGGGAATGCCGCGGTCGATGGCGTCCTGGATGAGGTGCGCGAGCAGCACGATGCCCGGGGCCAGCTGGGCGCGCGCCGGGTCGAAGCCCGAGTTGTAGAGGCCGACGCTCCCCGCGTACTCGAGGCAGATGAACGCGGCCACCGCCGCGCCCTCGTGCTCGAGGAACCAGAGCCGCGCCCAGCCCTTGGCGGCCAGGGTGGCGGTGACGGAGCGGAAGAAGCGCTCCATGCGCTCGTCCATGAAGCGCGCCTTGCCGACCTTGGAGAGGCGGTGGAGCGTGAGGAAGCGCGTCATCGCCTCGTCCCACCCCGCCGGCTCCGCGTGCGCGCGCGCCGTCGCGCCGGGCAGCTCGCGCTCGAGCCGGCGCATCTTGCGCCGGAGCTCGTGCCGATCCTTGCCGGAGAGCTTCGCCAGGTACTCGTCCCAGGTCTTGGGCAGCGCGAGCACCGGACAGCGGTCCTGCCGCTCCACGGTGGCCACGAGGCCGTGCGCGGGCGCGAGCGCGGGCACCACGGTGGCGGTGGCCGACGCGGCGCGGATGCCGTGCAGGTCCCACTCGGCGGGCTCGCCGGCCCGGTGCTGCAGCAGCGCCTGCCAGATCTCCTCCTCGCGGCCCGCCACCGCGATCAGGTCGAGATAGTCGGACACGTCCACCCCGCCGATCATCCGCTGCCGCCCGGGCCCGTCCTCGTAGAGCGGCAGCACGCCGGCCAGGCTCCCGTCGGCGTCGGTCGCGGTCAGGATCTGCTGGGGGCGATCGGCCGCGAAGGCGCGGCTCCACTCGGTCTGCCACTGCCAGGTGAGGAAGAGCGAGGGCAGGCGCGAGCGGTCGAGGAGGGCATTCCACCGCCCCTCGTCGAGGGCCGCGAGGCCGGGCAGCGCGTCGATCTTCACGCCGGCAGCTCCCCCGCGTCGTCCCCGCCGCCGCCCGGGTCCATGAGCGCGCCGTCGTCGTCCCCGGGCCCCGCGTCGCCCTCGCCCATCGCCTCGTCCATGGCGGCGTCCAGGTCCTCGCCCAGGTCCTCGCCCATCTCGTGGCCCATCTTCTTCACGAAGCGGGCCACGCTCTGGGGATCGTTCTCGTCGAGGTCGCCGAAGCTGGAGGGGTCGGAGAGGGAGTCGAGGCGGGCATCTTCAGATTTGACGGTGGCGAAGCGGGACATCAGGCGCGACAGCGCGGCGCTGCCGCAGCGCGGACATCGCGGCGCCTCGGCCGCGGACAGGGTGCGGATCAGAAGGCTGACCCGCCGCTGGCACCCCTGGCACTCGTACTCGTAAATCGGCACGCGCCTGCCCCTCCCGCCCCGTTTGGATGCGCCATTCTATCACGTGGATTCCGGGCGTTCAGGGGCGGGTGAGGGCGCGCCGGCGGCTCCGCCACTCCTGCTCGACCGCCGCGCGATCGGCGGTCTCGAGCCCCAGCAGCTCCTTGATGTCGTCCGCGTTGATCGCGGGGGCGTCCCCGACGTTGTTGTTGAGCTTGAAGTAGACGCGCCGGGCCTGGCCCCCGAGCGCGCGCCCGCGGGTCACGATCCCGGCCAGCTCCTCGCGGTCGTAGAGGTAGCCGTACTTCTCGGCCACGGTGGGGGCCCGGCCCTGGAGCTGCCTCATGAAGCCCTCGTGGTTGCGCCCGTGCAGCCGGATGACCGCGGTGGGCGCGGTGAGCGCCACCGCGGTGTCCACGGACGCGGGCGTGCGCGGCGCGTCCACCGAGACGTACGCCAGCCCGCGGGCGCTCAGCAGGGCCAGGGTCTCCTCGGTGTGCCGCGGCAGCCAGGAGGCGTCGCGAAACTCCACCGCGATCGTGGCCCCGGGCAGGCGCGCGGGCAGCCCCGCGAGATACGCGAGCGCCCGCTCCCCGTACTTCACCCACGGGGCCATCTGGAAGAGCACGTAGCCGAGCTTGCCCGCGTCGGCCAGCGGCTGCAGGCCCTCCCGGAACGCGGCGAAGGCCCACTCGCGCGCGTCCTCGCCGAAGACGCCGTTCTCGATCTGGCCCCGGGCATTGGGCCGGGCGGCGGCGGGCAGCCGCGCGGCGAGCGGCGGCGGCAGGCGGGCCGCGTCGAGGTGATGCCCGGTGAGCAGCGCGTAGGCCTTCACGCTGAAGAGGAAGCCGGGCGGCGTCCGCTTCGCCCAGAGCACCGCGTTCTGGGCGGAGAGCGGCGCGTAGAACGTGGAGTTGACCTCGACGCAATCGAAGAAGCGGCTGTACCACCAGAGCCGCTCCTCCGCCTTCATGCTCTTGATCGGGTAGAAGGACCCCTCCTCCACCATGCTCTTGTCCTGCCACGCGCACAGCCCGACGCGGTACTCGGTGGCGACGGGGCCGTCGGGACGGTAGCGGATCAGCGGAGGCGGCGGACTATCGGGGGACGACTTCGGCATCGCTACTGCGCTCGGCCAGGCCCAGGCGGCGGTGGAGCGAGACCAGCGGCGCGGGCGCCCACCAGTTCCACCGCCCCATGAGCCGCATGGTGGCGGGCACCAGCAGGGCCCGCACGATGGTGGCGTCGATCACCACCGCGAGCCCGATACCGATGCCCACCGCCTGGATGATCACCGAGCGCGCGGTCGCGAAGCCGAAGAACACCGCGGCCATGATCGCGGCCGCGCCGGTGATGAGCCGGCCGGTGGACTCGAGCGCCTCGGCCACCGCCCGCGTGGTGTCGCCGGTGCGCTCGTACTCCTCGCGCACCCGGCTCAGCAGCAGGACTTCGTAGTCCATCGAGAGGCCGAACACGAAGCAGAACATGATGAGCGGGGTGGCGGTCTGGATCGGCCCCGGGGTGAAGTGCAGCCAGCCCGCGAAGTGCCCCTCCTGGAAGATCCACACCAGCGCGCCGTAGGACGCGCTGATCGACAGGAGGTTCATGATCACCGCCTTGAGCGGCAGCAGCACCGAGCCCAGCAGCAGGAACAGGACGACGTAGGTCGCGAGCATGACGAGCCCGACGGTCAGCGGGGCGTGGCGCGTGACCAGGTCGATGATGTCGAGATCGAAGGCGGTCTGCCCGGTCACGAGCACCTCGCCCGCGAGCCGCGGGTGCGACGCGCGGATCTCCTCGACGAGACCGCGCGCCTCGGTGCTCGACGGCTTGAGCGCGGTCGAGACCACCAGCAGGGCCAGGCGGCCGCCCACGGTCTGGCGCAGCACCTGCGTCACGCCGGGCGGGCGCATCTCCGCGGGCGCGGTGGCGAGCTGCTGGTACTGCTCGCGCGTCACGCTCGGATCGAGATCCACCAGGCTCTCGACCCGCGCCACGTTGGGCCGCGCCGCGAGCCAGCGGCTGAGGTCGTAGAGGCCGCCGACGCGCTCGGCGGTCAGCGGCGTGCCGTCCGGGTAGCGCACCACCACCAGGATGCGATTGCTGTCCGCGCCCGGGAAGTGCTCGCGCAGCACCTCGTCGCCGCGGCGCGAGACCGCCTCGGGCGGCAGCGCGTTGACGTCGCCCGAGCCCACCTTGAGGTGCAGGAACGGCAGCCCGAGGAGGAGCAGCAGGGCCGAGACCGAGACGAAGACCGCCCACGGGTGGGCCATGACCGTGACCGCGATCCGGTGCCAGACGCCGCGCCCGGTCACCCGCCGCTCGGGGTGGATGAACGGCAGCCGGAGCGCGTTGACCCGCGGCCCGAGCACCGCCAGCAGCGCGGGCAAGAGCGTGAGCGCGTAGAGCACGGCCAGCGAGACCACCACCGTGCCGGCCCACCCGATCGAGCCGATGTTGCCGAGGCCGAGGAAGACCATGCCGAGCAGCCCGATGGCGACGGTGAGGCCGGAGAAGAGGATGGCCCGCCCGGCGGTGGCCATCGTCCGCTCGAGCGCCTCGGACCCGGGGTGCTCGCGGATCTCCTGGCGGAAGCGGCTCACGATGAACAGCGAGTAGTCGATGGCCACCCCGAGGCCGATCATGGTCACGATGTTCGGCGCGTACACCGAGACCGAGGTGTAGCGGGCCATGAGCAGGGTGGCCGCGATGGCGCCCGCCATCGAGAGCGCGCCCACCGCGAGCGGCAGCAGCGCGGCCACCACCGAGCCGAACACGAGCAGGAGCAGCAGCACCACCACCGGCAGGATCACCAGCTCGGCCCGTCGGAGGTCGGTCCGCGTCACCTCGGTGAAGTCGTGGTTCAGGGGAATATTGCCGACCGGCAGCACCTCGAGGCTCTCGGTCTTCACGAGGGCGCGCAGCGACGGGTACACGTCGGGGGGCAGCACCGAGAACTCCAGCGAGGAGAACGCGGCCGCCTCACCCTTGAGCTCCACCACCACCAGGGCCCGCCGGCCGTCCCGCGACACGAGCTGCGAGGCGGGCACCGAGGCGTCGTAGACCGGCGGGTCGTACGCGGTGAGCACGCGGGCGACGCGCGCGTCGCGGCGGAGCGGCGCGACCGCGCGCTCCAGCTCCTGGCGGAACGCGGGGTCCTGGACCGAGCGCGTGGGGCTGCTGAAGATGAAGCTGAACGAGGGCGGCCGGCCCGGCAGCTCACGGCCGATCAGGTCCAGCGCGCGGCCGGACTCCGTGGTCGTCGGGATATCGGTGGTGGCGAGGCGCCCGCCGTGCAGGATCAGCCACAGCGACGGGACCAGGCTCAGCAGGGACAGGACGATGATCGCCAGCCGGAAGCGGTGAACGAGACGGCCCCATCCCGCGAGCATAGGGCTCTATCGTACCGCGAACCGACAATCCGGCCGGCGCTTTACGCTCCCGCGGCCGCGGCGGGCTCTCGCACGTCGCGCGCGGCGACCGCCACCACCGCGCCGACCACCACCAGCGCGCCGGCGAGGGTCCAGAAGACGGGCCGGTAGCCGCCCAGCGCCAGGTAGAGCAGCGAGGCGCCGAGCGGCCCCGCCGCGCGCGCGCCGTTGGCGCCCAGGGCCACCGCCCCGCCGATGCTCGCGTAG
>DATFGS010000520.1:0-1116 GCA_035249225.1 Candidatus Methylomirabilota bacterium
CCGGGAGCCGGGTCCTGGCCCTGCTCGGCGAGGATCCGACCGACATCGACCACGTGATCGAGCGGAGCGGGCTCGCCGCCGGGCGCGTCTCGGCCGCGTTGCTCGAGCTGGAGCTGGAGGGCCGGGTGCGGCAGATCGAGGGCAAGCGCTTCGTCCGGATCGGACGAGGATAGGAGCCGCCGGGTGGCGACGGTGAAACGAGCGCTGGTGGTGGTGGAGTCGCCCACCAAGGTCAAGACGATCCAGAAGTATCTGGAGTCGAAGTACGTCGTCAAGGCCTCGATGGGCCACGTCCGCGACCTGCCCAAGTCCAAGCTCGGCGTGGACGAGAAGAAGGGCTTCAAGCCGGAGTACAAGGTGTTGCCGGCCAAGAAGAAGGTGCTCGACGAGCTGAAGAAGGCGGCCGAGAAGGTGGACGCGCTGTACATCGCGACCGACCCGGACCGGGAAGGGGAGGCGATCGGCTGGCACCTCGCCCAGGAGCTCGGCATCAGCAAGGCCAAGACGCACCGGATCATGTTCAACGAGATCACGGAGCGCGCGGTGAAGGCGGCCTTCCTGCATCCCGGGAAGATCGACACCAACAAGGTCAACGCCCAGCAGGCCCGGCGCGTGCTGGACCGGCTGGTGGGCTACAAGCTCTCCCCGCTCCTCTGGGAGAAGATCCGCCGCGGGCTCTCGGCCGGGCGGGTGCAGTCGGTGGCGGTGCGCCTCCTCACCGAGCGGGAGCGCGAGATCGCCGCCTTCGTGCCGGTCGAGTACTGGTCGCTGCACGCCAAGCTCAAGGGCAAGAACCCGCCCGATTTCGTCGCGACCCTCAAGGAGGTGCGCGGGGAGAAGGCGGACCTGCCCGACGAGGCCGCGACCGTCGCGGTAACGACCGGGCTCGCGGGCGCCACCTGGACCGTGAAGTCGGTCACGCGGGGCGAGCGGCGCCGGAATCCCGCGCCGCCCTTCATCACCTCCACGCTCCAGCAGGACGCGAGCCGCAAGCTGCACTTCACCGCCAAGAAGACGATGATGCTGGCCCAGCAGCTCTACGAGGGCGTCGAGCTCGGCGAGGAGGGCGCGGTCGGCCTCATCACCTACATGCGTACCGACGCGGTGCGGGTCGCC
>DATFGS010000521.1:0-4212 GCA_035249225.1 Candidatus Methylomirabilota bacterium
GGCGGGATCGCGATGCGCGTCGGTGAAGCGCTCGACCGAGATCGGCGACAGGTCGGGATCGCTCTTGCCGTCCACGATCAGGTCGGCGAGCGCGCGGCCGGCGGCGGGGGACAGGCTCAGCCCGCCCACGCAGCAGCCGGATGCGACGAAGAGGCCGTCGAGGCCGGGCACGCGGCCCACGATGGGCCGGCCATCGGGCGTCATGGTGGGCGCGCCGCCCCGGTGGATCGCGACCTTCGCGTCGCGCAGGACCGGGAATTGCGCGGCCACCTCGTCCACCAGCGCGCGTAGCACGCCCAGGTCCAGCTCGAGCGCGGCGATCTGGAAGCCGGGCGGCAGGCCCTCGCGCCCGAGCACGCGCGGGGCGTCCTCGTAGCCGCCGAAGAGCAAGCCGCCCTGCTCGTAGCGCACGTACACGCTGGCCTCCACCAGGCGCACGATGGGCTGGAGCGGCTCCACCCCGAGAATCGGCTCGGTGATGAAGAGCTGATGGCGCACGGGAATCAGCGGCAGCGTGATGCCCGCGCCCGCGGCGACGCGCGCGGTCCAGCCGCCGGCGGCGTCCACCAGCACCGGCGCGCGGATCTCGCCGCGCGGGGTCATGACGCCGGCGGCCCGGCCGCCCTCGCTCAGCAGGCCCTGCACGGGCGTGAAGGGGAGCAGGCGCGCGCCCAGCTCGCCCGCGCGGGTGGCGAAGCCGATCGCGACCTTGGCCGGGTCCACCCAGCCGTCGCTCGGCACGTGCAGGATGGCGCGCGCCGCCCCCGGCTTGAAGTGGGGCGCCAGCCGCTCGGCCTCGGCGGCGTCGATCGCGCGCGCCTCGATGCCGCAGACCCCGGCGGTCTCTCGCGCGATCCGCACGCGCTCGACCGCCGCGTCGGTGTAGGCCGCGCGCAGGCTGCCCGAGCGGTGGAAGCTCACGCCGCGCCCCATCTCGCTCTCGAAGCGCTCGAAGGCTTCGCAGGCCTCGTGGCGGAGCCGCGCCATGGTGGGCATGGTATCGGCCTTGCTGGTGAGCCCGGCCGCGCGCGGGGACGTCTGCGAGCCGAGCGCGTGCTGATCCACCAGCGCGACCTTGAGCCCGCGTCTCGTCAGGTGGTATGCGGTGGAGGCGCCGAAGGCGCCCGAGCCGATGACGACCGCGTCGGCGGTGGAGGTCCCGGTCGCCATCTCAGGCGAGCCTCGAGCCGTGCGCGGTGTCCTCGTCCACCACCGGGCGCCGGCCGCGCAGGAAGTCGAAGTCCACGCCCTCGTCGGCCTGGAGCACGTGGTCGAGGAACATGCGGAGATAGCCGCTGGTGACGCCGTCCGGCCGCGGCGTCCACGCCGCGCGCCGCCGCGCGATCTCCTCGTCGGGCACGCGCAGGGTCAGCCGGCGCTCGGGCACGTTCAGCTCGATCTCGTCGCCGTTCCGGACCAGGGCGAGCGGGCCGCCCACCGCCGACTCCGGGGTGACGTGCAGCACCACGGTGCCGTAGGAGGTGCCGCTCATGCGCGCGTCCGAGATGCGCACCATGTCCTTCACGCCCGCCTTCAGCAGCCGCGCCGGCACCGGCGCCGCGCCCCATTCGGGCATGCCCGGACCGCCCTTCGGCCCGGCCTGCTTGAGCACGAGCACCGAGTTCTCGTCGATGGGCAGCGACGGGTCGTCGATGCGCCGCTCGAGATCGAGATGATCCTCGAACACCACCGCGTGGCCGCGATGGACCATGAGGTGCGCGGACGCCGCGGACTGCTTGAGGACCGCGCCGCCGGGGCAGAGATTCCCGGTGAGGATGACGGTGCCGCCCTCGGGGGCGAGCGGCAGCGTCAGCGGCCGGATGATGTCGGGGTCGTGGCACGGCGCGTCGGCGACGTTGTCGCGGAGGGTGAGGCCGTTCACGTTGAGCGTGCCGCCGTCGAGCATCGGCAGCAGCGAGCGGAGGACCGCGGGCACCCCGCCCGCGTAGTAGAAGTCCTCCATCAGGTGCTTGCCGGAGGGCCGTACGTTGGCGAGCAGCGGCGTGGTGCGCGACAGCTCGTCGAAGCGCGTGAGGGGCAGGGGCACGCCCGCGCGCCCCGCGATCGCCACCAGGTGCACGATCGCGTTGGTGGAGCCGCCCAGCGCCATGTCCGCGCGGATGGCGTTGTCGAAGGCGGCCGCGGTCAGGATCTCGGAGGGCTTGGGCCCGCGCGCCAGCGCCATCTCGACCGCGCGGCGGCCGGACATCTCGGCCAGCGCCAGGCGGCGTGAGTCCGCCGCCGGGATCGCCGCGTTGCCGGGCAGCGCGAGCCCCAGCACCTCGGCCATCGCGGCCATGGTGGACGCGGTGCCCATCACCATGCAGTGTCCGGAGGAGCGCGAGAGGCAGGCCTCGACCTCCGCCATCACCTCGTCGGTGATCTCGCCGGCGCGCCGCTGCGCCCACATCTTGCGCGCGTCCGTGCCCGAGCCCAGCTCCTGGTTGCACCACATGCCGCGGAGCATGGGCCCGCCGGTGACCATGATCGCGGGCACGTCCGCGGAGGCCGCGCCCATCAGCATGGCCGGGGTGGTCTTGTCGCAGGCGGCCAGCAGCACGACCGAGTCGAGGGGATAGGCGCGGATGCACTCCTCCACGTCCATCGCCATCAGGTTGCGGAAGAGCATGGTGGTGGGCTTCATCAGGATCTCGCCCAGCGAGATCACCGGGAACTCGAGCGGGAAGCCGCCCGCGCTCCACACCCCGCGCTTGACCGCCTCCGCCACCTGGCGCAGGTGGGCGTTGCAGTTGTTGAGCTCCGACCAGGAATTGCAGATCCCGATCACCGGGCGGCCGTCGAAGACCGCGTCGCTGAAGCCCTCGGCCTTCAGATAGGCGCGGTGCATGAAGCCGTCGAGATTCTTGGGGGCGAACCAGTTGCGGCTGCGGAGCGTCGATGGAATCGTTGGGGTCGTCTTCGAGGTCGTCATGGCGCCCCACATTCTGCCCTGTTTGCTAGACTTCCGCCATGAGGGCGTCGCGGGTGGCCCGGCTCGTGGCGGTGGCGGTGCTGGCGGCGGCCTGCTCGACGCTGACCCCCGGCCAGGACCGGAGCCTCGACGAGGTGCGCGCCTTCGCGGACGAGACCGCCCGCCGCTACGGCCGCGAGCCCATCCACGTGCTGGTGAGCCACAACCCGGACAGCCCGGTCGGGTCCTATCGGCGCGGGTTCTTCGCGGTGAACCGCCTGGTGCTCGGCTCCGAGTTTCGCGACGCCATCGTGGCTCACGAGCTGGCCCACTTCGTCCTCGGTCACGATGCGCCCCTGGCCGGCGCCACCGGCGACGCGCGCCGGCGGGAAGTCGAGCAGCGCGAGCTCGACGCCAACGCCAAGGCGGTGGAGATCCTGGCCTGGGTGCGCGCGGTGCCGGAGGATCAGGCCCTGCGCATGGTCTACAGCTACCTCCTCAACGTCCACCGCCGCCTGCAACGCTCCCCCGGCGAGGACCTGCTCGGTCACCGGCCTCCGTGCGATGAGATCGCGGACCTGCTCGGCCGCTATCCGCAGCAGCTCGTCTGGACCGCCGGTCTCGAGTGCGCCCCGCGCCGCCCCACGGTGGGTGGGTAGACAGTCCCGATCGCGGTTCTTCGGAATGGTCCGGGACGGCGCGCTTCGATTCGCGGTCGGCACACCCGATGGGCCCACGTCGAGCCCCTGGTGGGTGTGGTTCGGCAAGGATGGCTCGGCCTTCATCAGCACGCGAACACCTGGCGGACACCTGCAGGTGAGCCTGCATGCGAGCGGACGCTGGCGGATCGTGTTCAACCATCTGGACGCGGTACCGCGCATCGGGGCGCCGGGCGGAGACCAGACCTTCGACAAGTTCGCTCCCGGACCGGAGATCATGCCGGGTGTACGGCACGGAGTGATGATCGTGATCCCGTGGCTCGCGGTTGGCCTGCCGCCGGTCGGTCCGCCGGAGCAGGAGCGCATCTGCTGGCTGCCGCCGCTGGCGGAGGGCCGGGTGGCGTGCGTCCCGCTCTTCCTGACCACCGCCGGCGCGGTCGTCGACGACGCCATCGCGAGCGCGACAGGCCCCGGGGGAGCCGGCGTGTCGATCAAGCACACCGTCCGCGCGGCGCGACCGGAGGAAGTCGAGGACTGGACCGACATGGCGACGCGGGCGGGCCTCGACCGGGCCGGCGCGCCCGGCACGACCGCCGAGGACGATACCAAGGGGTTCGCGGTGGGGGAGATGCCCGACGGCAC
>DATFGS010000522.1:0-3582 GCA_035249225.1 Candidatus Methylomirabilota bacterium
CGGGCGCGAGGGATTCTGCGAGTTCGACAGCCAGATGTGAGGGCGGCGCCTACTTGTAGGCGTCGGGCGAGATGCCGTACTCCTGGATCTTGCGGTAGAGCGTCTTGGGATCGATGCCGAGCACGGTGGCCGCCTTCGCGCGATGCCCGCCCACGTGGCGCAAGGTGGTGATGATGTGCTGGCGCTCCATCTCCTCGAGGCTCCCGCCGGGCGACTTGCTCGGCGCCCGATCGCCGCGGACGTCGTCGGGCAGGTCGGTGAGCTGGATCGCGTCTCCCGGGGCGAGGATCAGCGCCCGCTGCACCGCGTGCTGCAGCTCGCGGACGTTGCCGGGCCAATCGTACCGCTCGAGGGCCTCCATCGCCGCGTCGGACACGCGCTTGCGCCCGTAGCTCGCGTTCTGCTCGAGGAAGTGCTCCACCAGCCGCCGCACGTCCTCGCGGCGGGCGCGCAGCGGCGGCAGCGTGATCGTGATGGTGTTGATCCGGTAGAAGAGATCCTGTCGGAACCCGCCCGTCTTGATCGCCTCCGCGAGATCGCGATTGGTGGCCGCGACCAGGCGCATGTCCACCGTGCGCCGCCGGGTGCCGCCCACCCGGAAGAAGGCGTGCGACTCGAGCACGCGGAGCAGCTTCACCTGGCTCTCCGGCTCCATCTCGCCGATCTCGTCGAGGAACAGCGTGCCGCCGTCGGCCAGTTCGATGAGCCCGGGCTTGGTGGCCACCGCTCCCGTGAACGCGCCCTTCTCGTGGCCGAACAGCTCGCTCTCCAGCACCTCCCGCGCGAGCGCGCCGCAGTGGATGGGCACGAACGCCTGCTGGGCGCGCGGCGACCGGTCGTGGATGGCCCGGGCCACCAGCTCCTTGCCGGTGCCGCTCTCCCCCAGCACCAGCACCGACGAGTCGGTCGGCGCGACGCGGTCCACCAGCCGCAGCACCTCCTCCATCCGCGGGCTGCTGGTGATGATGCCCTGGTAGCCCGGCTCCTCGAGCTGGGAGCGCATCACCACGTTCTGGCGCAGGAGGCGGGCCTTCTCGGCCGCCTTGCGGATCAGGATGTCGAGCTCTTCGATGCGCGCGGGCTTGGTCAGGTAGTCGTAGGCGCCGAGCTTCATCGCCTCGACCGCGGTGGACACTTCCTGGAAGCCGGTCATGACGATGACCTGGGGCGCCTCCGGAAAGTCTTGCAGCTCGCGCAGCACCTCGATGCCCTCGACGTGAGGCATCTTCATGTCGAGCAGCAGCACGTCGGGCACGTCGTCCTTGAGGCGCTCGAGGGCGGCCCGCCCGTCGGCCACCCCGGAGACCGCGTGGCCCTTGCGCAGGAGCTCGCGCACCAGCAGCTCCCGCAGGTTCTTCTCGTCGTCGGCCACCAGCACCCGGATGGGCGCGGTCATGAGCGGCTCACCGGGAGGATGACGCGGAAGGTGGTGCCGGCGCCCACGCGGGAGTCCACCTCGAAGCGTCCGTCGTGGTCCGCCACGAAGCCCTGGGCGATCGCGAGCCCGAGCCCGGTGCCCTGCCCGGGCGGCTTGGTGGTGAAGAACGGATCGAACACGCGCGGCAGGATGTGCTCGGGAATGCCCGGCCCCTCGTCCCGGAACGCGATCTCGACCTCCTTCGCGTTGCGCCGGCGGGTCGTCACGGTCAGGGTGCCGCGACCGTCCATCGCATCCAGCGCATTGCTCGCGAGCCCCAGGAAGACCTGGCGGAGCTGGCCCTCGTTGACCACCACGTCGGGCAGCTCGGCGTCGAGGCGGCGCTCGAACCGGCTCTGGGCGTAGCGCGACTGGTGCCCGATCAGCTCCAGCACCTTGTCCACCAGCACGTTCAGGTCGGTGGGGGCGCGGCGGCTGCCCGGGTCGCGCACGAAGTGCAGCAGGCTCCCGGTGATCTCCTTGCAGCGGTAGGCCTCCTCCTCGATCAGCCCGAGATAGCTCGGGAAGTCCTTGAACGCGTCGAGGTCGCGCAGGTGCGAGTCCTGGGATCGCTCCCGGAGGGCCTCCGCGCAGCCCGCGATGGTCGCGAGCGGGTTGTTCAGCTCGTGCGCCACCCCCGCGGCGAGCCGCCCCGCGGTGGTGAGGCGCTCGGTGAGGACCATCTGGCGCTCGAGGCGCTTCTGCAGGGTGATGTCCTCCACCAGGACCAGCAGGTGGGTCGTCTGCGGGGCCCGGAGCGGGGTCGCGGTCAGGCGGACGGTCAGGGTCTCGCCCCCCGCGGGCAGCTCCTCTTCGGCGTGGCAGACCTCGCGCGCGGTCACCGCGCCCTGGAGGAACGCGCGCACCGCGGCCGCCTTGGCGGGCGGCATCAGCTCCGCGAAGGGCTGCCGCGCCGCCGCCTCCACCGGCAACAGCGCCGCGCCCTCCCGGTTCGTGCTGATCACGCGCAGCTCCGCGTCGAGGACGAAGAGGCCGAGCGGCAGCGTCTCCAGCACCACCTCCACGAAGCGCTTCTGCTCGTCGAGCTCGTGGGTGCGCGCCTCCACCATCGCCTCGAGGCGCTCGGAGTAGGTGCGGACCGAGCTGAACAGGCGCGCGTGCTCGAGCGCCATCGCCGCCTGGTCCGCGAACGCGGAAACCAGCGACTCCTCCTCGGCGCTGAAGTGGTGCACGTCGGTCCGGAGCACGGTGAGGGCGCCGATGGTCTGCTCGCCCACGATCAGGGGCGCGGCCAGCATGGAGCGCAGCACCGCCTGCGGGTACCGCACCCGGGGATCCCGGTTGAGGTCCGCGGTCTGCACGGGCCGCCGCTCCTTGACCGCGACCCCGGTGATGCCCTCGCCCACCCGCAGGCGGATCGCGTGCAGGGCCTCGGCGGGCAGGTCGAGGCTGGCGGTGGCGGTCAGCTCGCCGGTGGCCGCGTCGAGCGTGAACAGCCCGCACGACTGCACCTCCAGCACCTCGCGCGCCTGGTGGAGGATGAGCCGCACCGTCTCGCTCACGTCGAGGCTCTGGTTGACCGCGTGCCCCGCGCGCAGCAGGGCCTGGGTCTCCCGGGCGCGCCGCTGAGTCTCCTCGAAGAGGCGCGCGTTCTGGATCGCGATCCCGGCCTGGTCCGCGAAGCTCTCCAGCACCGACTGCTGCCGGTCGCCGAAGGCGCGCGCCTGGGAGGAGAAGGCGGAGAGCACGCCGATGATCTGCCCGGCGACGCGGAGCGGCACGCTCAGCATCGAGCGGATCCCTTCCTTCTCGTCCAGGTCCCGCCGCGCCGAGCGCGGATCCTCGCGCAGATCGTCGGAGCGCACCGCCCGGCCGGTCGAGACCGCGAGGCCGATGAGCCCCTCCCCGACCCGCACCGAGAGGTTCCGCCACTCCGGGGTGCGGAAGCCGTGGGCCGCCGCGTGCTCGATCAGGGTCCGGTCGGGGCTCAGGAGGCCGATCCCGCAGCCGGTGCTGCCCATGAGCGAGGTGACGGAGCGGCTGACCGTCTCGAGCAGCGAGGACAGGTCGAGCCGCGCGGTGATGAGCTGGCTGGTGCGATTCAGCGCGGCCAGCTCCTCGGCCCGGCGCGCGCTCTCCGCGTGCAGGCGCGCGTGCTCCACCGCGGAGGCGAGCGGACGCGCGACCTCCAGCAGGATCTCCAC
>DATFGS010000523.1:0-4866 GCA_035249225.1 Candidatus Methylomirabilota bacterium
ACCAGCCGTACTCGCGGCCGGGCCCGCGGCCGGGCGCCGCGACCATGAGCACCTTGGCGTCCACGCGCCCGACGTTCTTGCCCATGTGCGGGATCTCGGCGTTGAAGTAGAGGCAGTCGCCCGCCCTCAACGGGATCTTCTCGTCGCCGAGCTGGAAGAGGATCTCGCCCTGCAGCACGAACGACATCTCCTCGCCCTCGTGCGCGGTGAGCACGTCGGCCCGGTTCTTGACCGGGAAGGTGAGCACGAAGGCGTCCATCCGCTGCCCGGGCCAGCCCACCGCCATCGGCTGGTAGGTGTAGCCGGTCGCGGGCACCTCCTGGGGCGGACGCCGCTCGCCCGCGCGCACCAGGGCGTAGTGCTGCGTGGTGGTGGTGCCCGACACCCCCTGGAAGAGCTGGCCCAGATCGATGCCGACGGTGCGGGTGATGAGGATGAGATTGGCGATCGAGGTCGAGACGCGGCCGCGCTCGAGCCGCGAGAGGAAGGGCTCGGAGAGCCCGGTCTTCTCGGCGAGCGCGCGCAGGGTGAGGCGCTGCGTGCGCCGGGCTTCCCGCAGGCGCGCCGCCACCGCCTCCACCAGCTGCCTCGTTTCCGGGCTTTCGTCCAAAGCAATCTCCGCTTGCCCCTGAGGAAACCACTCGGCTATGCTCCCTGTCAAGCGCGGAGAATCGCCTTGACAGCCTCCGCGCATTTGCTTTACTCAGCGCAACCCGATCCACGAGGAGGTCTCGCATGCGCGCATCCCGTCTCCTGTCCCTCCCGGCGGCCGCCCTGCTGCTCTCGCTGGGGGCAGGCTCCGCCACGGCCCAGGCGCCGATCAAGCTCGGCGACATCAACACCTACAGCGGCATCGGCGCGCCCTTCACCGGGCCCTACCGCCAGGGCGTCGAGATGGCCGTCGAGGAGATCAACGCCAAGGGAGGCGTGCTCGGCCGCAAGCTCGAGGTCCTGTTCCGCGACGACAAGGCCCAGCCCGCGGAGGCGGTGAAGCACGCCCAGGAGCTGGTCGAGTCCGACAAGGTCGCGATGATCACCGGGAGCTTCCTCTCCAACGTGGGGCTCGCGGTCTCGGACTGGGCCAAGCAGAACAAGAGCATGTTCCTGGCCTCGGAGTCGCTGACCGAGGCGCTCACCTGGTCCAAGGGGCACGACTACGCGGTGCGCCTGCGTCCCAACACCTACGAGCAGGGGCGCATGCTGGCCGACAAGGCCGGCAAGATGAAGTACGTGAAGTGGGCCACCATCGGTCCCAACTACGAGTACGGCAAGCGGGCGTGGGAAACCTTCCGGGACCGGCTCAAGGAGCTGAAGCCGGACGTGCAGATGGTGGGCGAGCACTGGCCGACGCTCGGCAAGATCGAGCCGGGCCCGCTCGTCACCGCGATCCTGAACCAGAACCCGGACGCGCTCTACGTCTCGCTCTTCGGCAGCGACTGGCTCGCGTTCGTGCGCGAGGCGCAGAAGCGCGGGCTCTTCCAGAAGATGTTCGTGGTCGGCATCCTGCTTGGCGAGCCCGAGTACATCGACCCGCTCAAGCTCGAGGCGCCCGAGGGCATGCTGGTCACCGGCTATCCCTGGTACGACGTGAAGACCGCCGGGCACCAGGAGTGGGTGGCGCGCTACATCAAGCGCGGGGACAAGACGCCGGTGCTGGGCTCGATCATCGGCTACATCACCTACCTCTCGGTGGCCGAGGCCATCAAGAAGGCGGGCGGCACCGAGACCGCCAAGCTGGTGGCCGCCTTCAAGGGCCTGAAGGTCGAGACCCCGATGGGGCCGATCATGTTCCGCGCGGCCGACGGGCAGTCCACCATGGGCGCCTGGGTGGGGACGACCAAGCTCGATGCCCAGCGCGGGGTCGGCATCATGGTGAACCACGAGTATGTGCCTGGCGAGAAGGTGCTGCCCACCGAAGAAGAAGCCAAGAAGCTGCGCCCGGCCAATTAGGACCGCCCCTCACCGCCCGCGCGGCCCTCATCAGCTCCCTCTCCCCCGCCGCGGGGGAGAGGGCAGGGTGAGGGGGCCGATCGACGGGTGACGGGACCCGCCCGCCGCCATGTCGCTCCTCTTCGTCCAGCTCCTGAGCGGGCTCGCCAACGCGATGTTCCTCTTCCTCATCGCGTCCGGGCTCTCGCTGATCTTCGGGGTCACCCGCATCGTCAACTTCGCGCACGGCTCGTTCTACATGCTCGCCGCCTACCTGACCTACTCGCTGGCCGCGGCCCTGCCCGGCGGGCCGGTCGCCTTCTACGCGGCGGTCGTGGTCGCGGCGGCCCTGGTGGCGGCGCTGGGCGGCCTGGTCGAGGTCCTGCTGCTCCGCCGCGTCTACAAGGCGCCCGAGCTCTACCAGCTGCTGCTCACCTTCGCGCTCGTGCTGGTGACCGCGGACGCGGTCCGGTACCTGTGGGGCGCCGACAACAAGACCGGCCCCAACGCGCCGGGCCTGGCCGGCTCGGTGATGATCATGGGCCAGCTCTTTCCCTCCTACGACCTCGCGGTCATCGCGTTCGGCCCGCTCGTCGCGCTCGGGCTCTGGCTGCTCTTCCACCGCACCCGCTGGGGCATCCTGATCCGCGCGGCCACCCAGGACCGCGAGATGGTCGCCGCGCTCGGCGTGGATCAGTCGCGCCTGTTCACCTCGGTGTTCGTGCTGGGCTCCTTCCTGGCCGGCCTGGGCGGCGCACTGCAGGTGCCGCGGCTGGCCCTCACCACCGTGATGGACACCTCCATCATCGTGGAGGCGTTCGTGGTGGTGGTGATCGGCGGCATGGGGTCGGTCTGGGGCGCGCTGCTCGCCTCGCTGCTCATCGGGGTGCTCAACGCCTACGGAGTGCTGCTGCTGCCCCGGATCGCGATCGTGCTGATCTTCGTGGTGATGGCGGTGGTCCTGGTGGTGCGGCCGTGGGGCCTGCTGGGCCGGCCCGAGATCCAGCTCCGCCCGCCCGGCAGCGGGGGCGTGGTCGAGGCGCGCCCCCGGCGGCTCGCGCCGATCTGGCTCGGAGCCGGGCTGATCGCGCTGGCCATCCTGCCCCTGGCGCTGCCGACCTTCTGGATCTCCATCGTGGTCGAGATCTTCGCGTTCGCGCTCTTCGCGGCCAGCCTGCACCTCCTGATGTCGGTGGGCGGCATGGTGTCGTTCGGCCACGCGGCCTACTTCGGCCTGGGCGCCTACGGCGCCGCGGTGCTCCTGAAGCTGGCGGGCCTGCCGATGCCCGCCGCGTTCGTGCTCGCGCCGGTGCTGGCCGCGCTGGCTGCCGCGGTGTTCGGGTACTTCTGCGTCCGGCTCAGCAGCATCTACTTCGCGATGCTGACGCTCGCCTTCGCCCAGATCGTCTACGCGGTCGTGCACCAGTGGGACGACGTCACCGGCGGCGACAACGGCATGCTGAGCGTCTGGCCCGCCCGCTGGCTGGGCACCCCGAGCCGCTACTACTACTGGGCGCTCGCCGCCACCCTGCTGGGCCTGCTCCTGCTGCGGCTCGTGACCGCCTCGCCGTTCGGTCTCACCCTGCGGGCGGTGCGCGACCACGCGCGCCGGGCGGAGGCGGTGGGCGTGAACATCCGCGCGCTCCAGTGGACCGCGTTCGTGGTGGCCGGCTTCGTGGCCGGGCTCGGGGGCGCGGTCTACGCCTTTCTCAAGGGCAGCGTGTTCCCGGTCTACACCGAATCGCCGATGTCGGTGCAGCCGCTCGTGATGGTGCTGCTGGGCGGCGTGGGCTCCCCGGCGGGGCCGCTGATCGGCGCCGCGGTGTACAAGCTGCTCGACACCGTGATCACGCGCTACACCGACTACTGGCAGATCGTGCTCGGCGCGATCTTGTTGGTGCTGGTGCTGGCCTTCCCCCGCGGCATCGCGGGCATGCTCGACGGGCGGCGCCCGTGAGCGCGGTGCTCGGGGGCGTGCCGGTGCTCGAGACGCGCGGGCTGTCCAAGGCCTTCGGGGGCGTGCGCGCGGTGCGGGACGTGGACCTCGCGATGCCCAAGGGCGAGATCCGCGCCCTGATCGGCCCCAACGGGGCGGGCAAGACCACCTTCTTCAACATGCTCACCGGCCAGCTCAGGGCCGACGCGGGCCTCGTCCTCTTCAAGGGCGAGCGCCTCAGCGGGCTGCCCCCCTACGCGGTCTGGCGCCGCGGGGTGAGCCGCACCTTCCAGATCACCGCCACCTTCGGGACCCTGACCGCGCTCGAGAACGTGCAGGTCGCGCGGCTCTCGCATCTCCGCAAGACCTACGCGCTGCTCGAGCGGGCCGAGCCGCTCCAGACCGAGGAGGCGCGCGGCCTGCTCGAGCAGGTGGGTCTCGCCGACCAGGCGGGGCGCGTCGCCGCGGTGCTCGCCTACGGCGACCTCAAGAAGCTCGAGCTGGCGGTGGCCCTCGCCAACGATCCCGAGGTCCTGCTGCTCGACGAGCCCACCGCGGGCATGGCGCCCGCCGAGCGCGGCGCCCTCATGGCGTTGACCCAGCGCATCGCCCGGGCGCGCGGGCTCACCGTGCTCTTCACCGAGCACGACATGGACGTGGTCTTCGCCATCGCCGACCGGATCATGGTGCTCCACCAGGGCCGCGTCATCGCGGACGGCGTCCCCGCCGCTGTCCGCGCCGACCCCCAGGTCCAGAGGGTGTACCTCGGAGAAGACGAATGAGGGACGCCACGGGTTGCCGCGACCATCTCCACCACGGTCAACATGCCGACAGGTATGTTGATTATGGAGAGCTTGAAGACTTGAACGCCATGAAAGCCCTCCAATGAAGGACGCGCTCGAGCTTCAGGGGGTCGAGGCCGGGTATGGCCTCTCGCGCGTGCTTCACGGCGTGACGCTCTCCGCGCGCCCGGGCGAGGTGGTCTCGCTGCTGGGGCGCAA
>DATFGS010000524.1:0-3230 GCA_035249225.1 Candidatus Methylomirabilota bacterium
AGGGGCCCGCGCCGCTCAGGACGCAGCCGAGCGCGCCCGCCCGCCGTCCAGCGGCGGCCACCGCCTCCATCCACGGGAAGAGCCGCTGGCGATACGGCTGATGGAGCCGGTCCTGCATGGCGAGATCGAGGAGATCCGGGCGGCCCGCGCCGAGCGCGGCCAGCAGCAGGCTCACCCGCTGCACGTTGAAGACCGCGTCCGCCCGCGGCACCGCGTCCGGCAGCACCGCCCGGGCCTCGCGCGTGGAGCTCTCGGTCTCGGGCAGCAGCACGACCCACCCGATCTCGCGCGGCACCGGCAGGCTCACCGCGGTGACGCGCGCGCCGTCGGCGCACGAGACGGTGAGCCCGCCCAGCAGCGCGGCGGCCACGTTGTCCGGATGGCCCTCGGCCCGGGCCGCCGCGGTCAGGAGCGCGTCCCGGTCGAGCGGCTCGCCCGGCAGCGCGTTGGCCGCCACCAGGCCGCCGACCCAGGCGGCCGCGCTCGAGCCCAGCCCGCGACTGAGCGGGATGCGGTTGACGCAGCGGAGCCGCCCCCCGCGGAAGGGCCGCCCCGCGACCTCGAAGCCCAGGACGACCCCGCGGGCCACCACGTTCTTGGCGTCGTCGTCGAGGCGCCCCGCGCCCTCGCCCTCCACGCCGACCGAGATGCGGTCCGCCTCCTCGAGGATCACCTCGTTGTGGAGCCCCAGGGCGAGGCCCAGCGCGTCGAAGCCCGGCCCGAGGTTGGCGGAGGTGGCGGGCACACGAACCCGGACGCGCATGGCGGAGAGAATACCCCGGGTCCGGGGTAGAATGCGTGTGAACGGGCCCGTCGCCAAATGCCCAGGACCATCATCGAGCCGCAGTTCACGATCGAGCACCTGTCCATCCTGGACAGCGAGGGCAACCTGGACTCCGCCCTCGACCCCGCGGTTCCTCCCGAGGAGCTCAAGCGCCTCTACCGGGCCATGCTCCTGGCCCGGCGCTTCGACGAGCGCATGCTGCGGCTGCAGCGCCAGGGCCGCATCGGCACCTTCGCGCCGATCAAGGGTCAGGAGGCGGCCCAGGTCGCCAGCGTGGCCGCGCTGCGCCGGACGGACTGGATGGTGCCCTCCTTCCGGGAGACCGCGTCCATGCTCTGGCGCGGCTGGCCGATGGAGAAGCTCCTGCTCTTCTTCTCGGGCTACCTCGAGGGCGGCCGGCCCGAGCCCGATCAGCGCGACCTGCCGATCTGCATCCCGGTGGCCACCCAGGTCCCGCACGCGGTCGGCCTGGCCTACGCCGCGCAGTACCGCGGCGACGACGCGGTGGTGATGGCCTACTGTGGCGACGGGGCCACCTCCGAGGGCGACTTCCACGAGGCGATGAACTTCGCCGGCGTCTGGCACGTCCCGGTGGTCTTCATCGTGCAGAACAACCAGTGGGCGATCTCGATCCCGCTGAAGAAGCAGACCCACTCGCGCACCATCGCCCAGAAGGCGCTGGCCTACGGGTTCCCGGGCCTCCAGGTGGACGGCAACGACGTGCTCGCGGTCTACGCGGCCAGCCGGGAGGCGGTGGAGCGCGCCCGCCGCGGCGACGGCCCGACCCTGGTCGAGTGCGTCACCTATCGCCTGGGCGTGCACACCACCTCCGACGATCCGACCAAGTACCGCTCGAGCGAGGAGGTGGCCGCGTGGGAGCGCAAGGACCCGCTCACCCGCTTCCGCGCCTACCTGGAGCAGCGGAGCCTGCTCGAGCCCGGCCTGGAGGAGGCGGTGGATGCGGAGATCGCGGGCCACGTCCAGGCCTTCGAGGCGGCCGGCCCGCCCGACCCGCTCGGCATGTTCGATCACGTGTACGGCAACCCGCCCGCCGCGCTCGCGGCCCAGCGGGCGGAGATGGCGGCACGCCTCGGTCGCGCCCCCCAGCCGGAGACCGGCGCGCCGCCGAGCCCACCCATGAGAGGACAGAGGCGCGCGTGGCCAAGCTGAACATGGTGAAGGCACTGAACCTGGCGCTGCTCCAGGAGATGGAGCGCGATCCCGACGTGCTCGTGATCGGCGAGGACGTGGGGGTGGACGGCGGGGTCTTCCGGGTGACCGAGGACCTGCACCGCAAGTTCGGCGGGACCCGGGTGATGGATAGCCCGCTCGCCGAGGCCGCCATCATCGGCACCTCGGTCGGCATGGCGCTCTACGGGCTCAAGCCCATCTGCGAGATCCAGTTCTCCGGCTTCGCCTTCCAGTGCTTCCACCAGATCGAGAATCACGTCGCGCGCTACCGCATGCGCACCCAGGGGCGCTTCGGCTGCCAGATGGTGGTCCGGATGCCGTTCGGCGGCGGGGTGCGGGCGCTCGAGCACCACTCGGAGAGCGAGGAGCAGTTCTACGCCCACATCCCCGGCCTCAAGATGGTGATCCCGTCGGGTCCCCGCAATGCCCGGGCCCTGCTCGCCGCCGCGATCCGCGACCCCGATCCGGTGATCTTCTTCGAGGCCAAGGCGCTCTACCACGCGGCAAAGGAGGACGTGCCCGACGAGATCGAGACCATGGAGATCGGGCGGGCCCACGTGGACCGGCCGGGCGCGGACCTCACCCTGGTCGCCTACGGCGCCATGGTCCGGGTGGCCCGCGAAGCGGCGGACCGCCTCAAGGAAGAGGACGACGCCGAGATCGAGATCGTGGACCTGCTCACGATCTCCCCGCTCGATCGCGAGACCCTGACCGCCTCCGTGCGCAAGACCGGCCGCGCCGTCGTGGTCCATGAAGCGCCGAAGAGCTTCGGCCCCGGGGCCGAGATCGCGACCAGCATCATGGAGGGCGCCTTCCTCTCCCTCGAGGCGCCGATCCATCGCGTGACCGCGCACGACGTGCCGTTCGTGGGCTTCGCGCGGGAGCGCGCCAACCTGCCGGACGTGGCCCGGGTCGTCGACGCCTGCCGCGAGACCCTTTCGTTCTAATGCCTCGCACGTTTAGCCTTCCGGACCTCGGAGAAGGCTTGACTGAGGCCGAGATCGTCGCGGTGCTCGTGCGCGAGGGCGATGTCATCCGGGAGGACGCCCCGCTCCTCGAGGTCGAGACGGACAAGGCGCAGGTCGAGATCCCCTCGCCCATGGGCGGGCGCGTGGAGACGATCCACGTGCAGCCGGGCCAGACCGTGAAGGTCGGCGCGCCGCTCGTCACGTTCTCGGATGCGGCGGCGCCGGCCGCACCGCCGGCGCCGAGCCGGAGCGCGCCCGCTCCCGCCCCGCCCGCGCCCAGGGCGTCG
>DATFGS010000525.1:0-1991 GCA_035249225.1 Candidatus Methylomirabilota bacterium
GGACGACCAGGACCATCTGATCCACCCGCTGCATCACCCGAGTGATCACCTCGAGCCGATGGTCTACGTGCGCGGTCGCGGCGCGGTGCTGACCGACGTGCAGGGGCGCGAGTACATCGACGGCCTCGCCGGGCTGTGGAACGTGAACGTGGGCCACGGCCGGACCGAGCTGGCGGACGCGGCGGCCGCGCAGATGCGCGAGCTGGCCTACTACTCCGCCTACTCCGGCTCGACCAATATCCCGGCCATCCAGCTCGCCTCCAAGCTGATGACGATCGCGTACCCGAACATGCAGGGCGTGTTCTTCACCTCGGGCGGCGCCGAGTCCAACGAGTCCGCGTTCAAGACCGCGCGGTTCTACTGGAAGACCAAAGGCAAGCCCGACAAGGTGAAGGTCATCGCGCGGAGCCTCGCCTACCACGGGGTGACGCTGCAGGCGATGAGCGCCACCGGCATGTCGCCCTACTGGAAGATGTTCGAGCCACGCGTGCCGGGCTTCGTGCACATCCCGACCTGCTATCCCTACCGGCAGGAAGGGGCCAAGCCGGGCGAGACCGCGGGCCAGACCGCCGCGCGCCTCCTGGAAGAGGCGATTGTCCGGGAAGGCGCGGACACGGTGGCCGCGTTCATCGCCGAGCCGATCCACGGCGGCGGCGGCGTGCTCTACCCGACCGACGACTACTTCCCGCTGGTGCGCAAGGTGTGCGACAAGCACGACGTGCTCTTCATCGCCGACGAGGTCATCACCGGCTTCTGTCGGACCGGCAAGTGGTTCGCGCTCGAGCACTGGAACGTGCTGCCCGACATCGTCTCCTTCGCGAAGGGCGTGTCCTCGGGCTATCTCCCGCTCGGCGGCATCATGGTCTCGAAGGCGATCAAGCAGGCCATGGACGACGTGAAGCCGGAAGACAAGTGGATGCACGCCTACACCTACTCGGGGCATCCGACCTGCTGCGCGGTGGGCCTCAAGAACCTCGAGATCATGGAGCGCGAGCGGCTCTGGGAGCGCGCGGCGGCCATGGGCACGCGGCTGCACAAGGGCCTCCAGCAGGCGCTCGGTGACCACAAGCACGTGGGCGACATCCGCGGCGGCAAGGGCTTGCTCGCCGCCGTCGAGCTGGTGGAGGATCGCGCGACCAAGGCGCCCTTCGGCGCCGACAAGAAGGTCGGCCAGCGCGTGCTGGCCGAGATGACCAAGCGCGGCGTGATCACGCGCGCCCGCGTCGAGCACATCTTCTTCGCCCCGCCGCTCGTGGTCAGCGAGGAGCAGGTGGACCGCCTCGTCTCGGTCCTCCGCGACTCGATCAAGGCCGTCACAGGTAGCTGAAGCTGAAGGCCCTTCCTCCTCATCCCCCTCTCCCCTCCGGGGAGAGGGCAGGGTGAGGGGGCCGGGCGGCGTGAGGGGAACCCGCGCTTACCTCGCCGGCACCACCCAGAGATAGAGCGTGTGACTCCCCTCGTTGCTCGACACCTGCAGGGTCCGACTCGGCGCCCAGTCCCCCATGTCGAAGCTGTGCGAGACGATCCGCGCTCCGGGCCGGAGCTCGCTCAGCAGTTTGGGCCGCAGGCGGCGGTTGAGATCGGGGGACAGGTAGAGCGTCACGACCGTGGCCGGCGCCAGATCGGCCTCGAAGAGATCCTGCTGGCGGAAGGCCAGCTTGTCGGCCAGCCCGAGCCGTCCGGCCCGCTCGGTGCTGAGCGCGACCAGGGCGGGATCGATCTCCAGGCCCACGCCGCGGGCCCCGCGATCGCGCGCCGCCGCGATCAGGATTCGCCCGTCCCCTGACCCCAGGTCATAGACGACATCGTTTGAGGTTACGTCGGCGAGCCGGAGCATCTCGTTGACCACCACGAGCGGCGTACGGACGTCCGGAACCTCCTGGCCCGGCACCCGTACGCAGGTGGTCAGGCCCAGGAGGAGCATCAGCCCGAGGAGCCTCGCTCCCGTCACGGGGCGATTCTACTCCACTTGCCAGATAGCTCATCTTATG
>DATFGS010000526.1:0-3637 GCA_035249225.1 Candidatus Methylomirabilota bacterium
CGCCGCCGGCATCACGGCGGCCAAGACCGCGGCGGACCTGGGCGCGCGTGTGGCGCTCGCCGACCGCGGCCCGCTCGGCGGCCTCTGCGCCAACCGCGGCTGCGTCCCGAAGGCGGCGCTGGTGACCGCGGGCCGCGTGCACCGGCAGGTGCGCGAGGCGGGCGGGTTCGGCACCTTCTCGGGACCGGTCCGGCTCGACTGGAACGCGGTGCAGCAGCGGCAGAACGAGATCGTGGACGCGCACCGGCCCGCCGCCGCCGACCTCGAAAAGCGCGGGATCCACGTGACGATCGGCGAGGCCCGCTTCACCGACCCGCACATCGTCGAGGTGAACGGTCGCCCGCTCCGGGCCGAGCGCTTCGTGATCGCGGCCGGCTCGCTGCCGGTCATCCCCGAGGTGCCGGGGCGCGAGCTGCTCATCACCTCCGACCAGGTCCTCTTTCTCTCCGAGCTCCCGGCCTCGATGACCTTCATCGGCGCGGGGCCGGTGGCGCTCGAGCTGGCGGGGGCCTACAACGACTTCGGCACCCGGGTCACCGTGCTCGCGCGCGACGCGGAAATCCTCCCCGGCCTCGACGCGGACGTCGCCCGGAACCTGCGCAAGCGCCTGGAGGAGCGCGGGGTGACGTTCCGGCTGCAGACCGACGTGACCGGTCTGGCCCGGGCCGCGGATGGCGTGCGCATCGCCTTCTACAGCGCGGGCATGGCCAACGAGATGACGAGCCGCCAGGTGTGCGCCGCGGTCGGGCGCCGCTTCCACCCGCGGACCATCGGGGCCGCGCGCATCGGCCTCGAGATGGGACGGCTCGGCCTGCGCACGAACGCCCATCTCGCCACCTCGGTCCCGCACATCTACGCGGCGGGCGACGCGGCGGGCAATCGCCAGCTCAGCACGGTGGCCGCCCACGAGGGGCACATCGCGGCGCTCAACGCCCTGCGCGGCGACACCGAGCGGGCCGACGAGGCGGTGATCCCCCAGGTGCTCTCCACCACCCCCACCGTCGGCCTGGTGGGCATGGCCTACGGCGAGGCGCCCGCCCACGGTGTCCACGCCGCGGTGGCCCGCCACGACGCTCGGGGCAGCAGCTTCAGCGTGACCACCGGCGAGGACGCGGGCTACTTCAAGCTCGTCTTCGACCAGGACTCCCAGCGGCTCGTCGGCGCGCAGATGGTCTCGCCCGCCGCGGAGGAGCTGATCCAGCTCTGCGCGCTCGCCATCCGCGCGCGGGTGCCCGCGTCGCTGGTAGAGACGCAGCTCCCGCTGCATCTTAGCCGGACCGACCACCTGATCCGAGCCTTCGCGCCCGAGCCGGGCGCGGTCCCCCGACCCGTCGCGGACCCCGGCGTAGTAGAATCGCGCCCGTGACCCGATCCGCCCGGCGGCGCGCGATGCCGTGGCTGGCCGTCGCGCTGCTCGTCTCCGCCTGCGCCGGCTCCGGCGCCCGCTCCGCCTCACCCGCCCCCGACGCGGCCCAGGCCGACCTGCCGCCGCCCGCGCGCCAGGTGCTGCGCAACGGCATGCGGCTCATCGTGCAGGACCACCGCGCCTCCGACATCGTCGCGCTCTACCTCTACGTGGGCGTCGGGGTGCGGTACGAGGCGCCGGACCAGCTCGGCTACGCCCACTTCCAGGAGCACATGCTCTTCAAGGGCACCGACCGCTTCGGTCCGGGCTACGTGGACCGCACGGTGGAAGGGGTGGGCGGCCGCTCGAACGCGGTGACCTCGTTCGACTACACCTCGTTCTACCTCGTGCTGCCGAGCGACGCGACCGCCTCGGGCATCGAGCTCCTCGCCGACATGGCCTTCCGCTCGAGCTTCATCCCCGACGAGATCGGGCGCGAGCGCGAGGTCATCTTCGAGGAGGCGCGCATCGAGCAGGACAACCCGCGCTCGGCGATCGTGCGCCAGCTCTACGGCCTGGTCTTCGCGGGCAATCCCTACGGGCGGCCGGTGCTGGGCACCCGCGAGACGATGCAGGCGGCCACCCAGGAGCGGCTGCGCGCCTTCAACCGCCGCTACTACGTGCCGGAGAACATGACGCTGGTGGTGGCGGGGCCGGTGGACCCCGTCGCGGTGCGCGGCGTCGTGGACCGCACGTTCGGACGCATGCCGGCCACCGGCTACAAGCCCACCCCCGCGCCCGCGCCGGCCCCGCTGACCGGCGGGGTGCGCAAGACGGTGGAACGCGACGAGCAGCAGGCCCACCTGGCCCTCGGCTGGCAGGCCCCCCGCTCGGACGACGCGGCGGGCGACGCGGTGGATCTCCTCACCACGATCCTCGCGGGCACCGAGAGCTCGCGCCTGGCCCAGCGGCTGCGCGACCGGGAGCGGCTGGTCTCCACCGTGACCATGAGTTACTCGGCGCTCATGGGGGGCGGCATCGTGAGCCTGCGGGCGGAGCTCGAGGCCAAGGACCTGGAGCGGGTCGAGGCCATCATCCTGGAGGAGATCGCGCGGATCCAGGAGAGCGGGCCCACCGAGGAGGAGCGGCGTCTCGCGGTCACCAAGTTCGAGGCGCAGCACGCCTTCGACACCGAGACCTCCGAGGGCCTGGCCTACGCCTACGGGCTCGCCGAGACCACCTGGACGCTCGACGCCGAGCTGCGCTACGTGGACCGGCTGCGGCGCATCACCCGCGAGCAGATCCGCGACGCGGCCCGCCGGTATCTCTCGCGCGACTACGCGCGGCTGGCCTTCGTGCCGAAGCCCGGAGCCCGCTGATGCGCCGGCGCGTGGTCCTTCTGGCCGGCCTCGTAGCCCTGCTCGCGGCGCCCGCGTGGGCTCAGAGCCCCGCGGTCAGCCGGGCGCGGCTCCCCAACGGGCTCACCGTGCTGGTGCGCGAGAATCCCACCGCCCCGGTGGTCGGCGTGTCCCTGATGGTCCGCATGGGCACGCGCTGGGAGACCGCGGAGAACGCGGGCGTCTCCAACCTGGTCCAGCTCATGGTCGTGCGCGGCACCACCACGCGCGACGGCGGCCAGATCGCCGAGGCGGCCGACGCGATGGGCGGCAGCATCGAGGCTACCGGCGACGTGGACTACTCGGAGATCGCGGCCACCGCGCTCTCGCGCCACTGGGTGGAGATCCTGGAGCTGGTGGCCGACGTGGCCCTGCGGCCCACCATGCCGGACGGCGTGGTGGTGGCGGTGCGGGACTTCCTCCTGCGCCAGGTGCGCAATCGCGGCGACAAGCCCTACGACGTGGCCGTCGACACGCTCACGGCGAAGATCTTCGGGCCGCATCCGTACTCGTGGGATCCCATCGGGCTCAGGGAGAGCCTCGAGCGCATCGACCGCGACGCTGTTCTCGCCCACTACCGGCGGCACTACGTGCCCGGCGGAATGGTTCTCGCGGTGAGCGGCCAGGTGAAGTCGGGGGAGGTCGTCGCCCAGGCCGAGCGACTGTTCGGCACGATGGCGGCGGGCGTGCCGCCGAAGCCCACGCCGCCGCCAGCGCCCGCGCCGACGGCCTCGCGTGACACGCGCACCGTGGCCGGAGCGCAGGCGCAGATCGTGATGGGGCGGCTGGCGCCGTCGCTGACCGATGCGGACTATCCCGCCGTCAAAGTGCTCAGCTCGATCCTCGGCGGCGGCATGGCCGGCCGCTTCTTCTCGGACCTCCGCGACAAGCAGGC
>DATFGS010000527.1:0-15647 GCA_035249225.1 Candidatus Methylomirabilota bacterium
ACGGGCCCGCCGCCGCGCCCCGCCTCGTCTACGTCTCCAAGGTCGGCACCGGCTTCGACGACGCGCGGCTCGCGACGATCGCGGAGAAGCTGCGTCCGCTCGCCCGCGCGACGCCGCCGTTCGACACGGGCTCGATCCCGACCGGCCGCGGCCACCACTGGGTGGAGCCACGCCTGGTCGCCGAGGTGCGCTTCACGGACTGGACGGAGGACGGCGGCCTGCGCCATCCCACGTTCATCGGCCTGCGAGACGACAAGAAGCCGCTCGACTGCAGGCGAGAGGAGCCGGAGGCACTGCCCGAAATGGAGGCGGCGCCGGAACCGACGGACACCGCTCCCTCCCGATCAGAGCAGGCCGTCCCGGCCGCCTCGGCTCCGGCGCGCTTTCAGCCCACCAACGTGAAGAAGGTGTTCTGGCCCGCCGAAGGCCTCACGAAAGGCGACCTGATCGCCTACTACGAGCGGGTGGCGCCGCTGATGCTGCCATACCTCCGGGATCGGCCGCTGGTGCTCACGCGCTATCCGGACGGCATCACCGGCAAGTCGTTCTACCAGAAGGACGCGCCCGACTTCGCGCCGGCCTGGGTGCGCACCGAGCGCATCTACTCGCGCGACACCGAGCGCGACATCGCGTACCTGGTGGTGGACGACGTCGAGATGCTGCGCTACGTCGCCAACAGCGCGGCCCTGCCGATCCACGTCTGGGCGTCGCGGGTCCCATCGCTCGAGCGGCCGGACTGGCTCGTGCTCGACCTCGACCCCAAGGGCGCGCCGTTCACCGACGTGGTGCGGGTCGCGCTCGCGCTGCGCGGCATCCTGGATCGGCTCGAGCTGCCGAGCTACGTGAAGACCTCGGGCGCGACCGGGCTGCACATCCTGCTGCCCCTGGGCGCGCGCTATACCTACGAGCAGTGCCGGACCTTCGCGCGGCTGCTCGCGGTGATGGGCGTGGAGGCGGTGCCCGAGATCTCCACGGTGGCCCGCCCGCTCCGGTCGCGCGGGGGCAAGGTCTACATCGACTTCGGCCAGAACGGCCACGGCCAGACCATCGTCGCGCCCTACTCGCTGCGGCCGCTGCCCGGCGCGCCCGCGTCCTGCCCGCTCGAGTGGCGGGAGGTGACGGCGCGCCTCGATCCCGCGCGCTTCACGCTCGAGACCCTGCCCGCGCGCTTCGACAAGATGGCGGATCCGATGACGCCGGTGCTCGGCGACGGCATCGACATGGCCGCCGCGCTCGAGCGCATCGAGGTCAGACCTTCAGCAGCTCCCGGAGCTGGCGGGCGAACGCGGGGCCGGTTCCGGCCTCCTCGTGCTTGAAGTAGATGTAGGTATCGAGCCACCGCCCGCCCATCTCCTGGATCCGGCGGCCCCACCCCTCGAGATCGGCCGCGGTGTAGCCCTGATCGCGCAGGCGCAGGTAGCCCCAGTCGGCGGTCGCCTCGACCGGGGTGGTGTCCTCCTCGGTGTCGGCCACGCAGAGCGCGGCGTTGGACGCGCGGAGCCGCTCGTACACGTCGTCCGCGAACCAGCTCTCGTGGCGGAACTCCATCGCGCAGCGCAGGCCCGCGGGGAGCTGATCGAGCAGGCCGCCCAGCCGGACCAGGTCCTTCTTGAAGTTGGGCGGCAGCTGGAACAGCACCGGGCCGAGCTTCGCGCCGAGGCCGGCCGCGGTGTCGAGGAAGTAGCGCAGCGGATCCCCGATGTCGCGCAGCCGCGCGAAGTGGGTGATGCGCTGCGGCGCCTTCAGTGTGAAGCGGAAGCCCGCGGGGGTCTCCGCGACCCAGCCCGCGACGGTCTTGGCATTGGGCATCCGGTAGAACGTGTAGTTGACCTCCACGGTGGAGAACCGCTCGGCATAGTACGCAAGCATCTTGCCGGTCGGGAACTTCTCCGGGTAGAAGCTGCCGCGCCACTCCGGGTAGTTGTAGCCCGACGTGCCGATGGCGATCATGCGAGCCGGTGGAGCGCGATGCCGCAGGCCGCCGCGACGTTGAGCGAATCCACCCCGGCGGCCATCGGGATGCGCACCTCGACATCCGCGGCGGCCCGGGTCGCGCCGCTCAGGCCCGCGTCCTCGGCGCCCAGCAGGAGCGCGAGCCGCGGCCGGCGTGGCACCTGGGCCGCGACCTGGACGATGTCCTCCGCTTCCGCCCCCGGGCAGAGCGCGACCAGCCGGTAGCCGGCCCCGCGCAGGGCCACGAGGGTCGCCGGCCAGTCCGGTACCTGGGCGAACGGCAGCGAGAGGGTGGCGCCCATCGAGACGCGGATCGCCTTGCGATAGAGCGGATCGGCGCAGCGACTCGAGAGCAGCACGCCGGCCGCCCCGAAGGCGGCCGCGTTCCGGAACACCGCCCCGACATTGTCGGGATCGGTCACGCCCTCGAGCGCCAGCAGCGTTCGCGGCCCCGGTGGGTCCAGGAGCGTCCCGGGCGCGACCGGCTCGCCCCGCACCCCCAGGGCCAGGCAGCCCCGGTGGAACTTGAAGCCGACGATGGCGCGGATCGTCTCGGGGGACGCCACGTGAACGGGGATCGAGTCGTCGTCGGCGAGCAGATCGCGGAGCTCGTCGAGCGCCGGCGGCGTCACCAGCAGCGACTGAACGGGGAACCGGGAGATCCCGAGCAGGCGGCGGACCAGGAGGCGGCCCTCGGCCAGGAACAGCCCGTCGCGCCGCCGCAAGTCCCCGTCACGCGCGTCGCGAAAACCCGCGATGCGCGGATCGGCGGGATCCTCGACCGTTTCGATCTTCAACGCCGCCTCCGTGGCGGCTATGATCCCATGGCGAGGAAGGAACGGGAAAGGGCCCGGCTGGACCGGGCCCTTCGACGAAGTCGGGAGCGGGGAGCGAGCTTACTGGTAGGCGACGATGCTCGTGGCCCACTCCGGCAGCTCGACGTCGGCCGGCCGGGGGAGGTCGAAGCGGATGCGGCTCAGCGCGAACTGCGGCAGCGCGACGTGCTCCATGCAGCGCAGGCAGTAGAAGTCGAGCTCGAGCTGGGCGCGGCGGCCCTGGAACTCCAGCGGCTGCTTGCAGATGGCGTGGTAGAGCTCGCCGTCGTGGCTCGCGTAGACGGTCGCGAGAGGCGACTTGGCGATCTCGGCGGCCAGTACCGAGTCCGGATGGCGCCGGCTGATGCCGGTGCTACCCTTCGGGCGGCCGCGCTTCCGGCGGACCTCAGGGGGATGGGGATCGGTGACGTGCTGCCTTGCTGCGCTCTCCCGGGGGCCGTGTACGCGATCTCGATTTCTCATGCAAGGCCGTACAGCAAGACGCGTTCCACAGGTGACACTACTTATAACTAGTTGAAATACATAGAGTCAGTCGCCATCGATGGGGGTCAAGGGGGCCCGGGAACCAACAAAATTCGGCGTATCATGCCGGAGGTTGTCATCTCATCAACAGCGGGAGTGTTCGGTACGGGCACACCGCCCGGAGGCTGCGATGCTCGGTGTCGTCGCGACGATCAAGGTGAAGCCGGGAATGGAGTCGCAGTTCGAGGCCGTGGCCAAGGAGCTCGTGGCCAAGGTCAACGCCAATGAGCCGGGATGCCGGCTCTACGCGCTGCATCGCGGGGAGGCGCCCCAGACCTACGTGTTCATGGAGCGCTACGCGGACCAGGCGGCGGTGGAGGCCCACCGGGCCACCGACTACTTCAAGGCGCTGGGCCGGAAGATGGGGGAGTTCATGGACGGCCGCGCGGAGGTCCTCCGCCTGAAGGAAGTCGAGTAGGGGCTCAGCCGCCGGCCAGCTTCACCGTGTAGCCGAGCGCGCGCAGCCGCGCGGCGAGACGCTCCCGGTGGTCTCCCTGAATCTCCACCACGCCGTCCTTCAGGGTGCCGCCGGCGCCGCAGAGGCGCTTCATCTCGGAGAGGCGCGCCTCGAGCGCGGGGCCGCGCTCGGGCAGCCCGTGGATCACGGTCACGGTCTTGCCGTTGCGCCCCCCGCGATCGCGGAAGAGCCGGACGACGCCGTCGCGCGGAACGGGCGGAGCAGCCACCGCCAGAATCTAGCAGAAGGGGAGGAGCCTCGTGAAGATCACCGACGTCACGCTCACGCTGTTCGCCTGGGAGAACATTCCCGCCACCACCTACGGCCGCCACACCGGGAAGTTCGGCGGCCAGAGCCAGCTCGGCCTGCTCACCCTCCGCACCGACGAGGGCGCGGAGGGCCACGCCTTCCTGGGCTCGGCGAGCCGCGGCGCCCAGTACGACGCCGAGTCGCTGATGAGCGCGCTCAAGCCCCTCGTGATTGACCAGGATCCGCTGGACCGCGAGCGGCTCTACCAGGCGCTGCTCACCCGCAGCCGCCAGACCACGTGGCGCGCGATCGGCGCGGTGGACGTGGCCCTGTGGGACCTCGCGGGCAAGGTGACCGGGCTGCCGATCCACCGGCTGCTCGGCTCCTACCGCGATCGCCTCCCCGCCTACGCGAGCTCCGCGGTGCTGCCGTCCAAGCAGGCGTACGCGGAGGAGGCGGCGCGCTTCAAGGGCACCGGCTGGACCGCGTACAAGATCCATCCGCCGACCGAGCCCAAGCTCGACATCGAGATCTGCGAGGCGGTGCGCGGGATGGTGGGCGACGCCTTCACCCTGATGCTCGACTCCACCTGGGCCTACGACTACCCGGCCGCGATCCGGGTGGGCCGCGCGGTCGAGCGGCTCGGCTACTACTGGTACGAGGATCCACTGCCCGACGACGACCTCTACAACTACGTCAAGCTCAAGCAGCACCTCTCGATCCCGATCCTCGCCACCGAGTACGTGCCGGGCGGCTTCACCGCCTACGCGCCCTGGCTCGTGGCCCGGGCGACCGACTACCTGCGGGGCGACGTGGCGGTGAAGGGCGGCATCTCGGCGCTCGTGAAGACCGCGCACCTCGCCGAGGGCTTCCACATGAACTTCGAGATCCACCACGGTGGCAACTCGCTCAACAACGTGGCCAATCTCCACGTGGCGATGGCGATCCGCAACTGCGAGTTCTTCGAGGTGCTGCTGCCCGCGGAGGCGCAGAAGTACGGGCTCGTCGGCGACATCGAGGTGGACTCCCACGGCCTGGTGCACGCGCCCACCGCGCCCGGCCTGGGCGCCCAGATCGACTTTGCCCTCATCGAGCGCAAGAGGCTCGCGACGCTCCGCTAGTCCAGCTCGGAGACGACCGCGGTGAGGGCGGCCGCCGCGCGGTGCATCGCGGCCGGCTCGAGGGTCTCGAGCGCGTCGCCGCTCGTGTGGTAGGTGTCGAACGGGGGCGGGCGGCGGAGCAGGCTGCGCACGCTTCCGCGCACCGGGCTCAGCACGAAGCGGCGCAGCGCCTCCGCGTGGGCGGCCGGCACCATCGTGAAGCCGTGGGCCGGGATGCCTGCGGCCGCGAAGGCCCGGTGGTCGCTGCCGAAGACCGGGATGCGTCCGACGATCTGATGGCCCGCTCCGCGGGCGAGGCCGATGGACTCCAGCGCGGCGGTCACGCCGCCGAGGAACGGGGTGGGCTCGCCCACGTCCCAGAGCGCCACCGTGTCGCCGATCCCGCACAGTTCGAGGCTCAGCACGCCCGCGACGTCGCTGAGCGGCGTGTCCTCCACGTAGGCGCGCGCGCCCAGGTAGTCCAGCTCCTCGGCGGCGGTGAAGAGCAGGCGCACCCGCCAGCCGCGCGGGATGCGGGCGGGCAGGCGCGGGATCAGGTGGAGCAGGATGCCGACCGCGGCCGCGTTGTCGTTGGCCCCCGGGCTGCCGGGGACCGCGTCGTGATGCGCGCACAGCACCAGCACGCGCGGGCCCTCCCCGAGCTCGACCGCGAAGGTGTCGCCCCGGCCCTCCGGGCGCGTGAAGCGGTGGCGCGAGAACGCGATGCCGCGGTACTGGAGGTAGCGGGGTAGGGCCGCCTCGCGCGCCGCATTGTCGCGGCCGCAGAGGAGCCGGGTGAGCGCGGCGGGGGAATCGTCGCCCACCAGCACCGTCTCGAGCGGCGCGGGCGGCGCGATCGGGCCGCTGGGGCGGCGGTTGAGCCACCGCCCCAGCGACCGCAGCAGGAATCGGGCCGCCGAGTGGGCGACCGTTCTCAGTTGAAGACGACCACGCCGCGGGCGACCTGGCCGGTCCGCAGCGCGGTGAAGCCCTCGTTGATCTCGCCGAGCTTGTAGGTGCGGCTGACGAGCTCGTCGATCTTCAGCCGACCGTCGAGGTAGAGATCCACCAGCTTCGGGAAGTCGATGTTGGGACGAACCGAGCCGTACATCGTGCCCTTGATCGACTTCTCCTGGAGCGCCATGTTGTAGGGCGTGATCGGCGCGCGCACGTTGAGCGCGGCCATGCCCACGATCACCGCGGTGCCGCCCGGCCGGATCGCCTCCACGATCTGCAGGGTGGTGGCCTCGCCGCCGATGGCGTCGAACGCGTAGTCCACCCCGCGCCCGCCCGGGGTGAGCTCGCGCACCCGGTCCACCACGTTCTCGCTCTTGGCGTTGATGGTGTGGGTCGCGCCGAAGTCCTTGGCGTAGGCGAGCTTGCTGTCGAGCAGGTCGGCGGCCACGATGATGCCGGCCCCGGCCAGCTTCGCGCCCTGCACCACGTTGAGCCCCACGCCGCCGCAGCCGATGACGAGCACGGAGGCGCCCGCCTCCACCTCCGCGCAGCGGGTGACCGCGCCGACGCCGGTGGGCACGCAGCAGCCCATGAGCGCGGCCTGCGGCCACGGCATCTCCTTGCGGATGGGCACCAGCATCTCGGCCGGGCACACCACCTGCTCGGAGAAGGTCCCGATGCGCGCCATCTGGAAGATGTCCTGCCCGTTGCGCTTGAGCCGGAAGGTGCCGTCGAGCATGCCCCAGCGCGGCGAGGCGTGCCCGTCGCAGAGGATGGAGCGGCCCATCGAGCAGTAGAGGCAGTGGCCGCACTGCGGGCGGAACGAGAAGATGATGTGATCGCCCGGCTTGACGTTGGTGACGCCCGGCCCCACCTCCTCCACCATGCCGGCCGCCTCGTGGCCCAGCACCATCGGGAGGGGCGGCGTCCAGTCCCCGTTCATGATGTGCCAGTCGCTGTGGCAGATGCCGGCGGCCTTCACCTTGACGCGCGCCTCGCCGGCTTTCGGCCCTTCCTGGACGAGGTCGACCACTTCGAGCGGTGTATTGGCTTTGTAGAGGACGGCGGCTTTCACGGTGATCTCCTTCTGGCTGGAGTTAGGGAACGGCGGTGACGTCCACCTTCACCTCGGTCGCCACCGCGACCGTGCGATAGAGGGGTCAGCGGTCCCGCCACGTCTCGACCAGCGCCTGCGCGGCGGCCTGGCTCACTCCGCGCATCTCGAACGTCACGTGAATGGCCTGGAACCGGTTGGGCGCCGCGTTGCTGCGGATGCCCTCGATGACCACCTCCATGCTCCGGAGGGGCACCCCGGTGTCGTGCGCGTGCTTCTCGATGAGGGTCACCCCGCAGGACGAGATGCCGGCCAGGAAGGCCTCCCCGTTGGTGATCGCCTCGTTGGGGCCGGACGGGGAGTCGAGCACGAAGTGCTGGTGGCGGGCGCTGTTCAGCGAGCGGCCGAGCACGCCGCTCGAGCCGGACCGCACCGTGTCGATCTTGACGCCGTCCGCCATGCTTCCTCCGGGTGGGACGCAGCGCTGCGCGACCGATGATGCGGTGGGGCGGTGGCCCTGTCAAGCGCGGTATCATCGGCCGACATGCTAGGGGGCGCCCTGACGGGACTGCGCTGGTCGCACCTGTTCTTCCTGCTCTCCACGTGGGCGGTGGTGTCCATCGTGGCCCTGCTGGTGGTGGGGCTCGCGTGGACCCTGCGACTCAAGCCGCAGGCGATCGAGGACGCGCGCGCTCAGCGTCAGGACGTGGTGCGGGTGCTCGCGCGGCTGGCCGACGCGCAGGCGCGGGACAAGCTCGACACCCTCGGGCCGCTCGCCGCCTACTTCGCCCAGAGCTGGGCCTCCCACGAGCCGCGCGCGCTCCAGCGCGAGATCGACGCCATGCGGGCGCTGCTGCAGATGCAGACCCTCTTCGTGGTGTCGCCCGACGGCCGGCCGCTCGCCTTCAGCCCGATCACCGGGCCGGACGGCGCCTCCAACCTGGACCTGCGCTACGCGGACCGGCCCCTGCTGCAGGAGGCCATCCGCGTCCAGGGCCCGGCGGTCTCCGGCATCATCTTCGGCCGGGCCTCGCGCGACTTCATCGTGGGCGCCGCGGTGCCGATCAGGCTGGACCAGCAGATCGTGGCCTACTTGCTCGGGAGCATCCGGCTGCAGGCGTCCATGGAGACCCTCGAGCAGGCCGGCCCCGGGGGCTGGCTGGTGGTGATCGACGCGGCCAAGCAGGCGATCTACCTGGACCGGACGAGCCGCCAGCTCACCCAGGAGGACTGGAAGAGCCATCCCTTCGTGGAGGAGCTGAGCCGCCGGCAGCCGGACGGGCTCGCCTCCCTGGGGGACGAGGAATGGCTGCTCACCCGGGCGGTGATGCCCACGCTCAAGGCGGATCTGGTCCTCGCGGCCTCGGTGCGCCAGATTCTCGAGAGCCAGCGGGCGGTGCTGCTGACCCTGGTGGCCACCCTGCTCGTCTCCGTGGCCATGAGCCTCGCCGTGAGCACGGTGACCGCGGTCCGGTTCGTCCGGGAGCAGCAGGCCGCCGCCCTCAAGGCGCGCGTGGGGACGGGGGGTTAGGGCGTCCCGGGGGGCCGTTTCACACCGGGCCGGTCGCGGTGTCTCATGAGCAGAGTGATGGCAGAGGACGCGTTCGAGACCGTGGTGGCGGCTCACCACGCGGAGATCCGGCGCTACCTGCTGCGGATCACGGCGCGGGGCAGCGACGCCGATGATCTCTCGCAGGAGACCTTTCTTCGCGCGTTCCGGGCGTACCGCGCCCTGCCGCCGGGGTCGAACGTGCGCGCGTGGCTCTTCACGATCGCGACCAACCTCGGCCGCAACCACTTCCGGGCGCAGGGCCGCCGGCGCCGGGCGTACGCGGCGGCCGCGCTGGAGATGAGACCCGATGCGCCGGATCGCGCCGACGGGCGGGTGCTGGCCGAGGACGCCCGCGACCGGCTGGCGCGGGCGGTCGGCGAATTGCCGGGGAAGCAGCGGCTGGCGTTCATCATGAGGAAAATGCACGAGCTCGAATACGCGGAGATCGGAGCGAGCCTCTCCTGCTCGGAGGAGAGCGCCCGTGCCCATGTCTTCCAGGCCCTCCGCAAGGTGCGGCGGAGCCTCGACGGTCATCTCCCGCTCGGAATGGAGTCTCGGTCATGAGCCCTCAGCATCCCCGGTGCCGCGCGATCGAGCCGGACCTCCTGAGCGTCGCCGCCGGCGAGGCGGGCGCCGCCGCCGCGGGGCGCGTCGAAGCGCACGTGGCCGGCTGCGGGTCGTGCCGGGATGAGCTCGCGCGCTACCGCGCCCTCGAGGGCATGATGGATATGCTGCGGCGCGCGCCGGTTCCCGACGACGACGCGACGCTGGCCCGCGCGCAGCTCGCCTCGCGGCTCTCGGACCTGCGCTCGCGCATGGTGGGCTTCGGGATCTTCCCGTCGCCCCTGGGGCGGATCCTCATCGGTCGCTCCGAGCAGGGCGTGGCCCTCGTGCAGTACCTGCCCGCGGACGGTTCGCTCTCCGCGCACGTGCGCCGGCTCCTCGGTGAGGACGCGGTGGAGGATCGCGCGGCGACGGAGGGGCTGCGGGCGGAGCTGGTGGACTATCTCGAGGGCCGGCGGGCGAGGCTCGACTGGCCGCTCGACCTGCGCCGGACGCGGAGCGACTTCCAGCGGCGCGTGCTCGAGGCGACCGCCGCGCTGCCCTACGGCGCGGTCACCTCCTACGCGGGGATCGCGGTGCGCATCGGCGCGCCCTCCGCGGTGCGCCCGGTCGCGCAGGCGCTGCGCTGGAACCCGCTGCCGATCGTCATTCCCTGCCACCGGGTCATCGGCAACTCCGGCGCGCTCACCGGCTACGCCGGCCGCCGCGTCGAGCTCAAGCAGCGCCTGCTCGCGGTCGAAGGCGTGAAGACGGTCGCGGCGCGGAACGACTTCAAGGTGGAGCGCGAGGCCATGTACACCATGGTCACCGGCGACCGCGAGTACTGCGTGCCGACCTGCGGCTCGCTCCCGTCCCAGCCGCTGTCCGCGCTCACGCTGTTCGGCACGCGGGAGCGCGCCGAGGCCGCCGGCTTCGCGCCCTGCACGAGCTGCCGACCCGATCTGCATCCGCTCCCGGCCTGACCGGCCCGCCTCGCTTCTCCGCCGTTTCACGCCGTCCCGCCTCCGGTGTCTCATCCCGTGAACGGACCGCAGTCATCACCGGAGGAGAGAACGATGAGCCTGGAGACGGAGACCACGATCATGATCGCGTTGCTACCCTTCCTGGCGGTGTGGGCCCTGCTCGACCTGAGTCGCCGCATCCAGCGCCGCCGCGAGCGGCGCGTGGCCCGGCAGATCGCGCTGACCGACGCCATCCACCGCGAGCTGGGCGCCGTCGCGGCGCCCGAGGTCACGCGGAGCCTGACCGGCCAGTGGACGGTCTCGATGCGGCTGCCGCTCGAGCGCGAGGCCACCGTCGGCGTCATCACCCGGCTGACCCAGGACGTGTTCCGCCGGCTCGACCGGCAGGATCCGCCCCGGCTGCGGCTGGTCCTGATCCCGCAGGTGACGCGCCCGTGGTCGCGGGGCCGGGTCGTGACCTCGACCCGCCCGGTCGGCCGCCTCAGCCGCGCGGCCTAGCCCGGAGGGCGGTCATGGACATCAATCCCTACGTCACCGAGAAGATCGTGGCGGAGCGTCTGGCCGGTCTGCGAGTGGCCGGCGCGCAGGCGGCCCTGATCAGGTCGGCCCGGACCGGGCCGCGCGGGGTGCGCCCCGCGCTCGGCGAGGCCTTGATCCGTCTCGGCCACTGGCTGGCCCCGGACGAGGCGGGCGTGCCGCCGAACGCGGGGGTGCGGGTGGCCCGCCGAGCGTAGTATGCTTGCCCCCAGGCCGGGGAGGGCCGGGGCCATGGCGGGGACGACGTTCGATCGGCGGGAGCAGGATCTCGGCAACATCTTGCTGCTGGAGCACGTGAACGTGCGGGTGCCGGATCAGCACGCGGCCACGCTGTTCTACATCGCGGGGCTCGGGCTCACGCGCGATCCCTACCTCATGGTGAGCGTGGAGAACATGTGGGCGAACGCGGGGCAGACCCAGTTCCACCTGCCGACCGGCGCGCCCAACGTGCTGCAGGGTCACGTGGAGCTGGTGGTGCCGGACCTCGACGCGCTGATGCGGCGGCTGGCCGCGGTGCGCGAGCCGCTCGCGGCCACCCGGTTCGCCTACGAGATGCGCGACAAGCACGTGGCGGTGACGTGCCCCTGGGGCAACCAGTTCCGCTGCGTGGGCCCCGCGCCCGAGTACGGCGACATGACGCTCGGCATCTCCCGGGTCGAAGTGCCGGTGGCGCGCGGCGCCGCCGCGGGCATCGCGTCCTTCTACAAGACCGCGCTCAGGGCCACCGCCGCGGTGAGCCAGGACGACGCGGGCCAGGCCGCGCGGATCAGCGTCGGCAACCGGCAGGAGATGGTGTTCCGCGAGACCGACGCCGCGATCGCCCCGTACGACGGCCATCACGTCGCGGTCTACATCTCCGACTTCTCGGGCCCGCACGCGTGGCTGGTGGAGCACGGGCTCCTGACCGAGGAGAGCAATCCCTACCAGTACCGCTTCCAGGTGATCGCCGACCCGGAGAGTGGCCGGCGTCTCTCGGAGATCGAGCACGAGGTGCGCTGTGCGACCCACCCCATGTACATGCGCCCGCTGATCAACCGCAACGCGGCTCAGCGCCAGGCCACCTATGTGCGGGGGCGGGACGCGTTCGTGCCCGGACAGCTCTAGCACCGGCCTTCGACGCCGAGGAGGATCGCATGCTCGCCGACCGCTACATCAAGAGTGTGCTCACCGTGATCGCGCTCGCCCTCGTGGCCATCGCGGCCCACCTCTGGCAGGGCCAGCTCCGGCCCGCCGCGGTGGACGCCCAGCCGCTCCCGAAGCACGAGGTCGGCATCCCGAAGGCGTGGGGGAAGCTGGTGGGCTTCTCCAACAACAACCTCCTGCTCGAGAGCAGCGACGGCGTGCTCCGGGTCGTGGACGTGGAAGGCAGGGAGCCGGAGTACCCCAAGATCAAGGTGCAGGTGCGCTGGAAGTAAGCCGCTGGCGCGCGGCCCTCGCGCCGGGCGCCCTCGCGCTGCTGCTGGCGGTGGGCGTCGCCCACGCCGGGTTCGAGGACGGCCGCCGCGCCTATAGCCGCGCCGACTACGCGACTGCCTACCGCGAGTGGCGCCCGCTCGCCGACGGCGGCGAGCCCGCCGCCCAGTTTCTCGTCGGCTTCATGCACGAGCGCGGGCAGGGCGTGCCGCCGGATCCCGCCGAGGCCGTCGCCTGGTATCGCCGCGCCGCGCAGCAGGGTGACGTGCAGGCCCAGTTCCGCCTGGGCTTCCTCTACGCCTACGGGCGCGGCGTGGACCGCGACGATCTACAGGCCGCCGACTGGTACGGCCGCGCCGCCGCGCAGGGCAATCGCGCCGCCCAGGGCGCGCTCGACGAGCTGCGCGCGGAAGGCCGGCTGACCATCCCCGGGGGCACGCGCGACGCGCTGCTGCTGCGGAGCGCGGCCGACCGCGGCGGCGCCACCGCCCAGTACCAGCTCGCCTGGCGCTACACCACCGGCGAGGGCGTGCCGCAGGACACCGAGCAGGCGGTGTACTGGTACCGGCGCGCGGCCGAGCAGGGCGTCGCCCCCGCCCAGTACCAGCTCGGCCTGCGCTACGCCAACGGCGACGGCGTCACCCGCGACTACGCGGAGGCGGTGAAGTGGTATCGCCGGGCCGCCGAGCAGGGCGTGGCCTTCGCCCAGTTCAACCTGGGCGTGCGCTACGCCAACGGCCAGGGCGTGGCGCGTGATCCGGTGCTGGCCTACCAGTGGTTCAGCGTCGCGGCCCAGAGCCTCCTCGGCCGGGAGGCCGACACCGCGCGCCAGGCGCGCGACTCGGTCCGGGCGCAGCTCAACCCCGAGCAGCTCGCGCGCGGCGAGGAGCTGGCGCGGACCTGGCGGGCGAAGCCGGAGATGCCGGGGGCGCCGGTGGCTACGCCTCGAAGATGATGTCCTGGGCGCCTTCCCAGCAGAGGAGGCGCCCCACCTCCGGCAGGTACGCGCGGCCCTCCTCGATCGTGAGGAAGTGGTTGCCGGCCAGCGGGCCGTGCACGCTCGCGAAGCGCGCACGGCCGTAGGGGAAGAGGATCTCGGTCTCGCTGACCCCGGCGGGATAGAAGAGCAGAGCCCCGGGAGCGGGCTCGCTCGTCGCGTTCTCCGCGCCCACCCCGAGGTCGAAATCGCCGAGCGGGATCCAGCCCGCCTCGCCGCTCCAGCGCGCCTGGATGATGCGCTGCCGGTACGGCAGGAGCCGGCGGAAGCCCGCGCAGGTGCGCGGCGCCGCGGCCTCTTCCCAGCGCGCGGTGAAGGCCAGCCGCCCGAGCCGGATGCGGAGCGGCCCCATCAGAACTGCAGGCGGATTCCGCCGTGCGCCTGGAACGGCGCGCCGATCGAGACGACCCCCTCGCTGGTGCGCCCGGTGCTGTAGGTCCGGTCGAGCAGGTTCTCGATGCCGACGAAGATCTCGGCCCAGCGGGTCAGCCGGCGCGCCAGGAAGAGATCCACGATCGGGTAGCTGCCGAGCGGCAGCGTGTTCAGGTCGTCCTCGAACTGGCGCCCCACGAAGCGCACGGTGACCGCCGCGGTGAAGAGCGCGGGGTTGTCGTAGCGCACGGTGACGGAGGCACCGTGCCGCGGCACCTGGGCGAGCTGCTTGCCCTCGAGGGCCGGCTGCTTCGGGGAGTCCAGCACCGTCGTATCGGTGAAGGTGTAGCCGGCGATGATCTTCCAGTCGCGAGACGGGCGCACCTCGAGCTCGGTCTCGATCCCGCGGATCCGGGCGCGGTCGAGGTTCTGCCGCTGCCGGCACGTGGTCCCCACCGGGCAGTCGGGCAGGCGGTTGACGAGGGTCACGTTGGCGATCAGGTCCTCCACCTCGTTCCAGAACGCGGTGGCGCGCCCGGTGAGCGGCCCCCAGCGCTGCTCCACGCCGACCTCGCCGCCGGTGAGCCGCTCCGGCTTCAGGTGCTCGTTGGCCACCGTCACGTCGTTGCGCACGCGGAAGACGCGGTACAGCTCGTTGATCGTCGGCACCCGGAAGCCCTGGTAGGCGGAGGCGCGCACGTCGGTGGTGTCGGTGGCGTGCACGAGCGCGGCCACCCGCGGGCTCACCCCGATCCGGTCGATGTCCGAGTAGGTCTGGCGGGCGGGGATGCCGGCGGGCGGTGGGGTGTCGCGCCGGAAGCCGTCGTAGGCGCGCCAGTAGTCGCCGCGGATGCCCGCGACCAGCTCGAGCATCGGGATGGGCCGGTAGACATCCTGCACGAAGAGCCCGTAGATCTGCTGCTCGCCGCCCGCCACCCGGGTGCGGGCGAAGTTGCCCGCCACGTAGACTCGCTCGTCGGTCTCCCCTTCGATCCACCGGAAGTCGGTGCCCGCGAGCAGCCGGTGCGCGCCGAAGGCGCGGCTCCACGAGAGCGCGGCGCCCACCGACGTGCTCGGCACCCGCTGGTCCAGCGCGAGGGTCTCCGAGTTCCGGTCGGCGGCCTGGGTGGAGAACGTGCTGCGGAAGGCCTGGAAGTCCGCGAAGACGGTGCCGATCCACTCGCTGCCCTCGCCGGTGCGCGCGCGCACTCCGGTCGCGAATGAGCCGGAGTCGGTGTTGTTGATCTGCAGCCGGGTGCCGTTGTCCCGGCTCTCCTCGTAGTAGGTGCCGCGCACGAACACCGACAGATCGGGCGAGAGGACCAGCTCCGCGCGCCCGTTGAAGGTGACGTGCTTGGAGCCCGCGTCGATGTCGATGGCGCCCCGGCGCGAGGCGCTCACCACCGGGTAGCCGTCGGTCGTGAAATAGGTGCCCTCGAGGCTCAGCCGGAAGGGGCCGAGGGCCTCGGTCAGGAGCAGGTCGGCGTGCCCGGTGTCGCTGGTGCCGTAGCTGCCCTCGAAGAAGGCGGCGCGCTCGGTGGGCCGCCGCGTGATGATGTTGACCACGCCGCTGAGCGCGTAGTTGCCCCACACGCTCGCGCCGCCCCCGCGCACCACCTCCACCTGCTCCACGCTCTGCAGCGGGACGCGATCCCAGTACACCCAGCCGCCGAACGGATCGTTGATCGGGACGCCGTCGAGCAGCACGAGCGCGCGGCTCGCCCCGCTCGGGCCGATGCCGCGCAGGGAGACGCCCTGGGTGGTGGGGTGTCCGACCAGGCTCGAGGAGCGGCGGAAGAGGCTGAAGCCGGGCACCTGCCGCAGGAGATCGTCGAGGGTCTGGGACGCGGTCCGGCTCACGTCCTCGCGGGTGAGCACGGTGACGCTGGCCGGCGCCTCGCCGAGCCGCTGCTCGGTGCGAGTCGCGGTGACCACCACCGGCTCGATCCGCTCGGCGTCCTGCGCGCGCGCGGGAGCCGCCATGAACAGCAGGACCAGCGCGACGAGGCCCCGGCGCTTCATCGTCGGGGGGGATGCTACCGGGCGCCTCCCCTGGTGTCAAACGCGCACGCGCGTCGCGAGCGGGCGCGCGGGGCGGCCGGCGGAGCGGTTAGCGTCGGCG
>DATFGS010000528.1:0-8342 GCA_035249225.1 Candidatus Methylomirabilota bacterium
GGGCCGTAGTTCTTGAGCGCACCGTCCCACACCGCGATGTAGCTCTGGGTCGGGGCGTGGACGTAGTACTGCTGCTTGGCGAGGTGCCGCTGGATATCGTTGATGATATCGCGACGGGCCTTCACGTCCATGGCGCGCCGCTGCCGGACGAGCAGGTCGTCGAGAGCCGGGTCCTTGACGTGGCTCCGGTTGCGCGGCTCGCCGGTGTAGTACTGCCCGAACAGGAAGTTGTCGGGCTCGAGGAACGGGGTCAGGGGGCCGAACACCATCGAGTCGAACTTCCCGAGGCGGCAGCTCGCCTGGTACGCGCCGTACTCCTTCTGGTCCAGCCTGGCGTCGATCCCCACCGACTTGAGATGCTTGATCACGAGCTGGACGGTGTCCACCAGCACGGTGGAGCCGTAGGAGTTGAAGCAGATGCCGGCCGGGAAGCCGTTCGGGTAGCCGGCCGCCGCGAGCAGCCGCTTGCCCTCCGCGGGGTCGTGCCGGTAGTACCGCGCGCCCTCGCCGAGCTGGTCGATGGGCAGGGCCCAGTCGGTGAGCGCGGCCGGGATCGGGCCGTTGACGACGGCTTCACCCTCGAGAGTCGCGTCGATGATCTCGCGCCGGTTGAGCGCCAGCGACACCGCCTGGCGGACCCGCGGGTCGCTCCACGGCTTCTGATCCGTCCGCATCGCGAGGTCGTTCACGACGTTCGACGGGAACTCCAGCGTGCGGAGCGAGGGCCGCGTCTGGCGGAGCCGGTCCTTGATCGACACCCAGTCCGTCCGGTTGATGGTACCCGGGAACTCCCAGCCGAGGTCGTACCGGCCCGCGAGGAACGAGGCCATCCGCGAGGCGTTGTCCTCGTCCACCATCAGCTCGACCCGGTCGATGTAGGGCAGGCCCGCCACGAAGTAGGCGGGGTTGCGCACCAGGGTGATGGAGACGTTGGGCTTGTAGCTGTCGAGCATCCAGGGACCGGTGCCGATGACCGCCTCCGGCTTCTTGAGATCGCCGAACTTCTCCACGCACTCCCGGGCGATGATGCCGCCCGCCATCGGGCTCGCCACCATGTCGAGGAACCAGGCAAAGGGCTCCGAGAGCGTGAAGCGGACGGTGTAGCGATCGACCGCCTCGATCTTGGCGATCGAGCGGTACATCGAGGCGTTGCTGCCGGTCTCGGTGAGCATGCGCTCGAACGTGTACTTGACGTCCTCGGCGGTCAGCTCGCGCCCGTTCACCGGCGGCTTGGCGTGGAAGCGGACCCCCTTCCGGAGCTTGAACACGTAGGTGGTGTCGGTCGGCTGCGTCCAGGATTCGGCCAGGTCGCCTTCGATGACCAGCGAGCCGGGGCGCACGGCGGGACCGGCCCGGTGCTTGAGGAGACGGCTGTGGGTGAAGGAGATCACCACGTGCGTCTTGTAGGCGTGCACCATGCTCTGGTCGAAGTGCGGCGGATCCCAGGCGCGGATGGACAGGGTGCCGCCCCTCTTCGGACTCTGGGGGGTCTGGGCGAAGGCGCCCGAGGGCGCGGCGGCTAGAGCCGCGGCGGTGGCGGCGAGGAACTCACGGCGCGTGAGCATAGGGGGCAGCCTCCTGGGCGCGTCGATGCGCGCGGCACCCGATGCTCCACCGGACCGGGCGCCCCCGTCAAGCGCGATCGGCGGAGCGGCGCGAGGCGCGGGGGCGATCCCCGGCCAGATCGCGCGGCCCCAGGAGCACGAACGCCACCTGCCCCAGCAGCGCGATCACCGCGACGTGCAGGAAGGCGAGCCCCCAGCCGGTGGGCGACATGCCGCCGCTCAGGTCGAGGATCCACCCGATCACGATCGGCCCGACGGCCCCGCCCGCGTAGCCCGCCATGGAGTGCAGCGCCAGCGTGGCCCCGCGCCGCTCCGGGTCCGCGCTCCCGGCCGCGCCCGCGGTGAGCGAGGAGGAGTCGAGCCAGATGAGCAGACCGTAGAGGAGCACGAGCGCCGCGGCCACCGGGTAGGAGTGGGCGCCCAGGAACCCGATGCCGGCCCCGCACACCACGCACGCGGTCATCGCGACGCGCACGAGCCGGGGTCGGCCGAGGCGGATCGCGGCCTCGTTGCCCGCGACGCTGGCCCAGGTGCCGACGAGCCCCATGGTCATCGTGACCGCGGTGGGGCCGATCCACGGGCTGCGGTCGCCCGTCGTGGCGGCCACGTAGGCCAGGAACGCGACGGCCCAGCCGCGCAGAGCGTTCATCTCCCACGTGTGCGCGCAGTAGGCGACCGCGTACGCCATCGCCGAGCGGTTGCGCAGCACCGGCCGGAAGTCGAAGAGCCGCCCGGCGACCGCGGTGGCCGGGCGGCGCGCCCGCGCCGGCGCCCAGGCGAACACGATCAGCCACCCGATCATCGCGGCGATCGCGGCCGCCGCGAAGGCCCCGCGCCAGCCGAGCCACCGGCCGATCGTGCCCGCGAACACGAAGGAGATCGCGCCCGCGACGCCGATGCTCGCGGCGTGCCCCGCCACCGCGCGGGACATGAGGGTGGGCTCCACCCGGTCGGCCAGCAGCTTGAGGCCGGTCATGTAGGTGCCGGCCCAGCCCACCCCGGCCAGTGCCCGCGCCACGGCGGCGCTCCACGGCCCATCCACGAAGGCGGCGAACCCCAGGTGGCTCCCCACCGTGAGGGCCACCCCGCCCAGGTACACGGCGCGCGCGTCCACGCGGTCGGTGAGCGTGACCAGGATCGGCACCGATACCGTGTACGCGGCGTAGAAGATCCCGGTGATCCAGCCCGCCTCCCGGTTGGTCAGCTGCCACTCGGCCAGGAAGCCGGGCAGGAGCGCGGGCCACGTGTAAGCCCCGATCTGGGCGCACACCTGGGCGGCGCAGACGCAGGCGACGAGGCGGGCGGGGGTCACCGGTGCCGGAGCCAGTCGGTCAGGCGCGCCTCGATCTGGTCGCGCACCTGGCGGAAGACCGCGAGACGCTCCTCCTCGGTCCCGGTCGCGCGCGACGGATCGGGAAAAGACCAGTGCAGCCGCGTCACCGAGCCGGGCACCCAGGGGCACCGCTCGTTCGCGTCGTCGCACACCGTGATGAGGTAGTCCCAGGGCTCCGACGCGACGTCATCGTAGACCTTCGAGGCGTGCCCGCCGAGATCGACGCCGCGCTCGGCCATCACCCGGATCGCGAGCGGGTTGACCGACGTCTTCTCGGTCCCCGCGCTCCCGGCCTCGAAGCGATCGTCCGCCCGCGCGCGGAGGAAGCCCTCGGCCATCTGGCTCCGCGCCGAGTTGTGCGTGCAGAGGAAGAGGACGCGCGGCCGGCCCATGTCAGAGCAGCCGCTCCACGATCACGCAGTCGCGCCACTGGCCGTCGAGCTTGCCGTGCCGCTGGTAGACGCCGACCACCCGGAAGCCGCACCGCTCGTGCAGCCGCAGGCTCGCGGTGTTCTCGGGGAAGATCCGCGACACGATCTTCCAGAAGCCGCGCTCGGCATAGGCCCGGCACAGCGCATCCAGCGCCGCCCGGCCCGCGCCGGTGCCCCGCGCCGCGCGCGCCACGTAGACCGAGTGCTCGGCGACCCCCGCGTAGGCGGGACGGCTCCGGTAGGCGCCCGCGCCGGCGTACGCGATCACCTGGCCGTCTCGCTCCGCCACCACCGTCGGGAACCGGTCGCCCTTGTCCGCGAGCTGCTGGGCGATCTGGGCCACCGTCCGCGCCTCGGTCTCGAAGGTCGCGACGCGGTCGGCGATCCCCTCGTTGTAGATGGCGGTGATGGCGGCGGCGTCGGCCGCGGTCGCGAGCCGGGTCCGGAGCGTGGTCATCGACGCTCCGCCAGGAGCCAGTGGAACAGCCCGGTCGCGGCGGCCGCCCCGAGGAGCTGCGCCGCGATGAAGGCGGGCGCGTCCGCGGGCCGGATCCCCGCGAACGTGTCGCTCGCCGAGCGCGCCAGGGTGACCGCGGGGTTGGCGAACGACGTGGAGGCGGTGAACCAGTACGCGGAGGTGATGTACCCGGCGACCGCGAACGGCACCATCGCGGGCGAGCCCCCGCGCGCGCAGCCCCAGATGACCGCGAGCAGGCCGAACGTGGCGACGAACTCGCTGAACATCTGGGCGGGACCGGACCGGGCGTGCGCGGAGGCGAAGAAGAGCGGCAGCTCGAACATGACGTGCGCGGCCGCGACCCCGGCGAAGGCGCCCGCGACCTGGACGACGAGGTACGGCGGCACGTCCGACCACGCGAGGCCCCTCTGGGCCGCGTCGGCCAGCGTGACCGCCGGGTTGAAGTGGGCGCCCGAGATCGGCCTGAAAGCCAGGATCAGCGCCACCAGGGCGGCGCCGGTCGCGATGGTGTTGGCGAGCAGGGCGACCGCGACGTTGCCGCCCGCGAGTCGCTCGCCCATGATCCCCGAGCCGACCACCGCCGCGAGGAGCAGCGCGGTCCCCACCGCCTCCGCGACCAGGCGCCGGGCGAGGCTCGGTCGATCGCTCACCCGATTCTCACCGTGACGAGCGGGGCTTCCTGGCCCGCACGAACGCGCTCATGAACTTATCGTCCACCTCGGGCGCGATGGCGTCGACGTCGAGGCCGGCCCCCGCCAGGAACTCGCGGGCCTCCTCGACGCGGTAGACGCGCGTCGGCTCCAGGTCCACGCCCTCGAACCCGGCCGCGACGAGCTTGTCGCGGTACTCCCGCTCCTCCAAGGCCCCGGCCACGCAGCCGATCCACAGCTCGACGCTCCGCCGGATCTGGGTCGGGATCTCGCCGCGCACGACCACGTCCGACACGGCCAGCCGGCCGCCCGGCTTCAGCACCCGGAACGCCTCGGCCAGGACCCGGTCCTTGTCGGCCGAGAGATTGATCACGCAGTTGGAGATGATGACGTCTACCGAGTTGTCGGGAAGGGGAATCTGCTCGATCTCCCCCTTGAGGAACTCCACGTTGGTCGCGCCCGCCTTGCGCTGATTGTCCCGGGCGAGGGCCAGCATCTCGTCGGTCATGTCGAGGCCGTAGGCCTTGCCGGTCGGTCCGACCCGGCCGGCCGACAGGAGCACGTCGATGCCGCCTCCCGACCCGAGATCCAGCACGGTCTCGCCCGGCTTGAGCTCGGCCAGCGCGGTCGGGTTCCCGCAGCCGAGCGAGGCGACTCGAGCCTCGGCCGGCAGCCGGGACGTGTCGGTGCCCGCGTAGATACCGGAGGTGATCGGATCGCACTCGCCGCGGGAAGACGCCGAGCCGCAGCACGACGCGCCGTCAGCCCCGGTGACCCGGAGCGCGGCCCGCGCGTACTTCTCCTTCACGATGCCCTTGATGTCGTCGCTCATGACCCGCTCCTCACGACGCGCAGCAGGAGCCGCCCTTGGCCAGCGTCAATCCTCTGGGCCCGGGCGACACCGTCTCGCTCTCGAGATCGTAGTTGAGGTGGTAGACCTCCCACTCCACGCCGTCCGGGTCCTGGACCCAGAACTTGTCCTGGTTGGCGTGGCAGCAGTCCACGCCCATCTCCTCGCGCACCGGCAGGCCGGCCGCCTTGACCCGGGCGAGCTCGCTCATCACGGTCCCGACCGCGTCGACCTGCACGCCCACGTGATCGATCGTGCCCGCGCCGGCCGCCCCGCCGCCGGAGAGGGCCAGGTTGACGGGGGCCCATTCGGGCAGGAACTTGACGTACCCGGCCTTCACCTTGACCGGCGCCATTCCGAGGAACTTCTCGTAGAACTCCCGGCTCTTGGCCAGATCCGAGACGTGCAGATGGAGATGGACTCTCGCGCTCATGGGATCCTCCTCTAGCAGCAGGCGGTGAGCAGGCGCACCAGCGCCGTCACCGCGTCCCGCTGCACGGAATAATAGATGTACCGCTCTTCCTTGCGGCTCTCGACCAGGCCGGCCTGCCGGAGCAGATCCAGGTGGTGCGACAGGGTCGGCCCCGGGATCTCCACCTCGGCCTGGATCTCCCCCACCGACATCTCCTTGCCCGCACGCACCAGGAAGAAGAAGATCTGGAGCCGGGTGAGATGGGCCAGGGCCTTGAATGCTCGGGCGTGCTCGTCGGTCGCCTCGAGCTGGGCCACCGGCAGCCGTGCGATGGTCTTCATAGTTCGAAATATATCGAAACATGGAATCGGTGTCAAGCCCGGCGCGGTGGGGGACCCGGGCCCCGGGGGGGCCTCAGTTCACGCGGCGGGCGCGCCCGGCCCAGTAGGGCTCGCGGAGCTTGAACTTCTGGAGCTTGCCGGTGGCGGTGCGGACGAGCGCGTCCCGAATCTCGACCGAGGTGGGGCACTTGTAATGGGTCATGCGGCCGCGGCAGTGCTCGATCAGGTCGCGGTCGGTGGCCTGCGCGCCCGGGCGCAGGACCACGAGCGCCTTGATCGTCTCGCCCCACTTCTCGTCGGGCACGCCGATGACCGCGACCTCGGCCACCGCGGGGTGCTGGAAGAGGCAGTCCTCGACCTCGATGGACGAGACGTTCTCGCCCCCGGTGATGATCACGTCCTTCTTCCGGTCGCTGATCGCGATGAAGGCGTCGTCCCGGTAGCCGCCGTCGCCGGTGTGGAACCAGCCGTCCACGATCGCCTTGGCGGTCTCCTCGGGCTGGTTCCAGTACCCCTCGAAGACGTGGTTGGAGCGCGCGAGCACCTCGCCCTCCGCGTCCACGTCCATGCGCACCCCCACCGCGGGGACGCCGGCGCGGCCCAGCCGCTGCGCGCGCTCGGCGGGCGCGAGCCCGTCCCACTCCGCGGGGGCCCGGTTGATGGTCAGGAGCGGCGAGGTCTCGGTGAGCCCGTAGATCTGGATGAACTCCCAGCCCAGCTCGCTCTCGATCCGCTCGATGGTCTTGGTGGGCGGCGGCGCCCCCGCGATGACCACCCGCACGCGGCCCTTCCCGGGCACCGCCCCGCCGTTGGCCCGACGGGCGGTGGCGGCGTCGAGCACCGCCGCGATCACCGCGGGCGCGCAGTTGAAGAGGGTCACCCCCTCGCCCTCCACCCGCCGCAGGATCTCCTCCCCGTCGATCTTGCGGATGATGACGTGCCGGACGCCCATCGCGGTCACCGCGTAGGGCATCCCCCACCCGTTGCAGTGGAAGGTGGGCAGGGTGTGCAGGTACACGTCGCGGTCGGTCATGGCCAGGTGCCAGCCGAAGGTGACCGCGTTGAGCCAGAAGTTCCGGTGCGTCAGCTGGACGCCCTTGGGCCGCGCGGTGGTACCCGAGGTGTAGTTGATGGACACGGTGGCGTTCTCGTCGGTGACCCGCAGGCGCGGGGTCACGTCCCGGCGCAGGAAGAGCTGCGGGTCGGTGCCGCTGCCCAGCACGAAGCGGTGCTTGACCTTGATGTCGCGCAGGGGCTCGTCCATCTCGGGGTCCACCAGCAGCACCGAGGAGCCGGAGTGCTCGATGATGTAGCGGATCTCCTCGGCGTTGAGCCGGAAGTTCACCGGCACCAGCACCCGCCCGAACACGCTGACCCCGAAGAGGCTGACGAGGAAGCGCGCCGCGTTCGGCGACACGATCGCGACCCGGTCGTTCTCTCCGACGCCGAGCTCGTCGAGGGTGGCGGCCTGGCTCCGCGCCATCGCGGCGAATTGCGCATAGGTGAACCGGCCGAGCCCGCCTCCCGGCGGAGTGGGCTCGTCCACCACCGCCTCGCGGTGCCCGTAGACGAGCTCGGCGCGCTCGAGAAAGTCGGCCAGGGTGAGCGGAACGATCATGGTGCGGTGCCTCCTTGCCCGCGAGGATAGATCAACGCGCCCCCGCCGCGCAATCCGGCTCCGGCTCCCGCGCCGTCCTTGACCGCGCCCGCCCGGCGCGCCAGTATCGCCCATGGCCCAGAACGCCACCATCTTCAAGGTCGCCCTGGACGTCGCGGACATCGACCGCGGCTACTACCACGATCACGCCCTCACGATCGCGCGCCATCCGTCCGAGACGGACGAGCGCATGATGGTGCGGCTGCTCGCCTTCGCCGGGCACGCGCACGAGGCGCTCGCCTTCGGCCGGGGGCTCGGCACCGACGACGAGCCCGACCTCTGGCGGAGGGACCTGACCGGCGCGATCGACCTCTGGATCGACGTGGGGCAGCCGGACGAGAAGCGGGTCCGGCGGGCATGCGGCCGCGCGGGGGCGGTGGTCGTGTACAGCTACGGCGGGCGTGGCGCCGATCTCTGGTGGGAGCAGGCCGCCGCCGCGCTCGAGCGGACCGGCAACCTGACCGTCGTCAACCTGCCCTTCGCGGCCACGCGAGCGCTGGCGAAGCTGGCCCAGCGGACCATGCGGCTCACGTGCACGATCCAGGGCGGCCAGATCTGGATGGCCGACGCGGATCAGAGCGTCGCCATCGAGCCGGTGGTGCTGCAGAGCCCGCCGGCCCTCGGC
>DATFGS010000529.1:0-8080 GCA_035249225.1 Candidatus Methylomirabilota bacterium
CTCGCGCCGGCGCGCCTGCCCGCTCGAGCCCGCGACCGGCGCGTCCAGCATCGGGATGCCGCGCGTCGCGAGCCGGGCGGCCAGCGCGGCGGACGCGTCGGGGTGGATCGTGCTGTTGTCGATGACGACGACTCCGCTCGGCGCCGCGTCGACGGCGCCGTCGGGACCGAGGAGCGCCTCGCGCACGAGGTCGGCGGTCATGAGGCAGCTCATCACCACGGAGGCGCCGCGGGCCGCGTCGGCGGGGGAGCGAGCCGGGACGCCGCCGCGCGTCTCGTGCTCGCGCATCCGCTCGGGCGCGATGTCGTACCCGCGCACCGTGAAGCCCGCCTTGATCAGGTTGCCCGCGAGGGCCGAGCCCAGCAGGCCCATCCCGATGTACGCGACGACGGCGGGCACGGTGCGCTCCCGGGACTAGCGGGCGGCGGGGGCGGGACGCGGCGGAGTCAGGTTCTCCAGCAGCCGCCCGAAGCCGGTGATCGGGCGGGTGATGCCGAGGGCGCGAAGCGCGGTCCAGACCGTAGACTGGTTCGAGGTCACCACCGGCTTGCCGGTCCGCGCCTCGATGGCCGCGACCGCCTCGACCGAGCGCCAGGCGGTGCAGGAGCAGAGGAGAGCGTCGGCCTCGGGCCGGCAGACCCGCGCCGCGAACTCCGCCACCGCGTCCGGATCCTGGTCGTTGATCCCCTGATTCCCGGCCGCTGCGGCGCGGGGCCCGCCGTCGACGTTCAGCACCTCGAAGCCCTGCGCCTCCATCTGGAGGTCGGCCTCGCACGTGGTGTTCGTGGAGGGGATCATCACGCCGATGCGCCTGCGCGGGCTCATGGTCGTCACGGAGATTACTGCAGGACTTCGTCCGCCCGCAACCGCAGCGACGGCGGGATCGTGAGGCCGAGCGCCTGCGCGGCCTTGAGATTGATCACCAGCTCGAACTCCGAGGGCTGCTCGATGGGCAGATCGGCGGGCCGGGCGCCCTTGAGGATCTTGTCCACGAAGGTGGCGGCGCGCTGCCAGATGTCGTTGACCTCCGCGCCGTAGGAGATTAGCCCGCCGGCCTCGACGTACTGGCGGAGCTCGTAGAGGGCCGGGAGGCGATTCCTGGCCGCCAGCTCCGCGACCCGCCGGGCGTGCGGGTAGAGGACTTCGGCCGCGTACACGAGCATCGCGCCGGCCCGCGCCGCGGTCGCGGTCTTGAACGCACCCTCGATCTCGCCCGAGCCGTGGATCTCGATGGACAGCAACTTCCACCGTTGCTGCCGGGCGGCGGCTTCCGCGGCCTGCCAGTTGGGGAGGTTCGAGGGACTCCAGAGCACCGCGACCAGCGCCGCGCCCGGCACCAGCTCCTTGAGCAGCTCGAGGCACTTCCCGGTCGCCTCCACCGATTGAAAGCTCAGCCCGGTGAAGTTGCCGCCCGGGCGCCCGAGGCTCTGGACGAGTCCCTTAGCCACCGGATCGGAGGACGCCGCCATCACGACGGGGATCGTCGAGGTCGCCTGCTTGAGCGCGGCATGCGCCGGCCCGGCGGCGACGATCACGTCCACCCGAAGGCGGATCAGGTCGGCAACCAGAGCTGGGAAGCGCTCCGGCTTCGCCTCCGCGCCGCGGGCCTCCGTCACGAAGTGCTCGCCATACACGTAGCCGAGCTCGCGCATGCCACGCAGGAACGCTTCGGCGGACCGGCTCTTCGGGTGAGGCCCAATCATCTCGGCGGTCGCGGTCAGGCCGAGCATACCGATGCGGGCCACCTTGCGCGCGGGTTGGGCGAGGGTGACGCGCGGCCCCGTGAGGGCGCCGAGGGCCAGCCCACCGACAAAGGACCGCCGCTTCACAGGACGCAGAAGCCCTGCGCCTCGATCCCGAGCGGCACGTTGAACTTGCTGCGGAAGTTCTCGAGCGCCACCGCGGCGGTCAGCTCGACGACCTGGGCCTCGTCGAAGCAGCCCCGGAGGCGCGCGAAGAGCTCGTCGCTCACCCGCTGGCCGGTGATGGTCATGGCCTCCGCGTACTCGAAGGCCACGCGCTCGGGCTCCGAGAAGCGCCGGCTCTCCCGCCAGGTCGGGACCTCGCGCACCTTCTCCTCGTCCGCCCCCGCCTGCATCCCCCGGGATGCATTGATGTCGATTCAGAAGGGACAGCCGTTGATGAGCGCGACGCGGAGGTAGACGAGCGGCAGCAGCGCGGCCGGAAGGCGGCCGGACTTCTCGATGGCGGCGCCGAGCTGCTTGGCCGCCTTCATGATCGGCGGGCAGTGGGCGAAGACCTTGGTCGTATTCAGGAGGCCGCCGAAGATCTCCCGCTCCCTGGCGAAAATGTCCTTCAGGATCGGGTCGCCGCCGTCGTCCTCGATCTCGCGCACTCTGGGCATGGGAAACGGAGTATACAATAGGGTCCGCGGAGGCGGCCATGAGTGACGTTCGGCACCGGACGGTGGAGACCAACGGCATCCGCATGCACGTGGCCGAGCAGGGCGAGGGGCCGCTCGTGCTCCTCTGCCACGGATTCCCGGAGTCCTGGTACTCCTGGCGTCATCAGCTCGCGGCGCTCGCCGCCGCCGGCTTCCACGCGGTGGCTCCCGACATGCGGGGCTACGGGCAGACCGACCAGCCCGCCGAGATCGATCAGTACACGCTGCTCCACCTGGTCGGCGACATGGTGGGCCTGGTCGACGCGCTGGGCGAGGGCCCCGCGGTGATCGCCGGGCACGACTGGGGCGCGCCGGTCGCGTGGCACGCCGCGCTCCTGCGCCCCGACCGCTTCCGCGCGGTGATCGGGCTCAGCGTGCCGTACCGGCCGCGGGGCACGGTCCGCCCCACCACCGCGATGCCCCAGACCGACGACGCGATCTTCTACCAGCTCTACTTCCAGGCTCCCGGCGTGGCGGAGGCGGAGCTCTCGCGGGACGTCCGGAGCAGCATCCGCCGCATCCTCTTCTCGGGCTCGGGCGAGGGCCGGCGGGCGCACGCCGGACTGGGGAATCCCGCCGCGGTCGGCATGGTGCCCCGCGTCGGCGGCTTCCTGAGCCACACCGCGGAGCCCGCCGCGCCGCCGTCCTGGCTGACCGAGGCCGACGTGGATTTCTACGCGGGCGAGTTCTCCCGCGCGGGCTTCCGCGGCGGGCTCAACTGGTACCGCAACATCGACCGCAACTGGGAGCTGATGGCCCCGTACGCGGGCGCGCGGGTGACGGTGCCCGCGCTCTACGTCGCGGGCGACCAGGACCTGGTGGTGCACTTCCGCGGCATGGACCAGCTGCTGCCGAACCTCAAGAGGTTCGTCCCCGAGCTCCGCCAGACGATCATGCTCCCCGGCTGCGGGCACTGGACGCAGCAGGAGCGACCGAAGGAAGTCAACGACGCGTTCATCACGTTTCTCGCGACCCTCTAGCCAAGGAGACCTCCATGGGCCACACCCTCGAGCAGCTGGCGGCCAAGATGCACGACATCCTCGCGGCGGAGCCCGGACCCGCGGGGCGCGAGAAGGTCCGCGCGCTGGTCCAGGAGGTGCTCACCGACGAGGCCTTCGTCGCGAAGCACCTGGGCGACGACGTGCCGGAGCGCAAGATCCTCTTCGAGGATCCGCAGCTCGGCTTCTGCATCCTCGCCCACGTCTACAAGGGCGCGCGGGAGAGCAATCCCCACGATCACGGCCCGACCTGGGCGATCTACGGGCAGGCGCGCGGCGAGACGCTCATGAACGACTGGGCCCTCGTCGAGCCGGCGAGCGAGGCCAGGCCCGGCAAGGTGCGCCACGTGCGGAGCTATCCCCTGAAGCCCGGGATGGCCCACGTCTACAACGAGGGCGATCTGCACTCGCCGCGCCGGGACGGGCCGACGCGCCTGATCCGCATCGAGGGCCGCAACATGGACAAGGTGAAACGCCTGGCCTACGACAAGGTCTGAGAAAACAGGAGGCTCGCGCCATGAAGGACAACCTGCGCTTCGTCGACTCCGACATGCACATCATGGAGCCGCCCGATCTCTTCGAGCGGTACCTGGATCCGAAGTTCCGCGACCGGGTGATCCTGCCCATCGGGGCGGACGGGCGGCCCCGGCGCGGCACCATCGTCATCGACGGGCTGCCGACCACGATGGACGCCGAGATGCAGCAGTACCGCAAGCGCAGCCGCGGCGGGGCGGTGAGCGCGCACAGCACGCAGCCGCTCTCCGGCTCGCGGCTGCAGGGGACGAACCGGCTCGACTTCGCGATCGAGCGCAACTACGATCCCGAGGCGCAGGTGATGGGGATGGCGATCGAGGGTGTCGACATCGCGGTCCTCTTCCCGACCACCGGCCTGAGCCTGCTCGCGCGCGACAACATGGACCCGCTCCTCTCCCTGGCGCTCTGCCAGGCCTACAACAACTGGATCCACGAGTTCAGCGCCCACAGCCCGGAGCGCCTGAAGTTCGTGGCGATGCTGCCGGTCCACGACGTGCACCTGGCCTGCCGGGAGCTGCACCGGTGCGTCCGGGAGCTGGGCGCGATCGGGTCGTTCGTCCGTCCGAACCTGGTCAACGGCCACTACTGGCACTCGAACTACTGGGATCCGCTCTACACCCTGCACGAGGAGCTGAACGTCACCTGGGGCTTCCACGAGGGGACCGGGGCCTGGAACTCGCACATGAACGTGCTCTACGGCGAGAACCGCTTCTATCGCCACGTGGCCAGCCACTGGATCGAGATGCAGCAGGCGCTGATCGCCATGGTCATCGGCGGGGTGTTCGAGTTCCACCCGAAGCTGCGCGTCGGCTTCCTGGAGGCGCAGAACTCGTGGGTGCCCGGCATCCTGTCGCGGATCGAGTGGGACTACCCGCAGTACCGCGACACCCACGCGCCCTACCTCAGCCTGACCCCGAAGGAGTACTTCCGGCGCAACTGCTGGGCCGCGGTGGAGGGCAGCGAGCCGGAGATCGAGGCGACCGCCGGCCTGATCGGCGCCGATCGGATGTGCGTGTCCACCGACTACCCGCACTTCGATTCCAACTTCCCCAACGTGTCGGAGAACGTGCTGAAGAGCTGCTCGCGGGAGACCGCCGCGCAGATCCTGATGGGCGGGGCGCACCTCTACGGGCTCGGCGAGGCGGACTTCGCGAAGGCCGACGCGGCGGCGCGCGGCGCGCGCGCGAGCACCAACGGCGCAGAGGCGGCGGCCGCGAAGCGGAGCGGGGTCGCGGTCGGCGGGTAGACCCGGGCGCGGCGCCCGCGAATCAGCGACCGGTCGCGACCGGCCGGTTCGCGGGCGCCATCGCGGGGGCGACCTGCTCCGCGAAGAGGCGCATCGAGCGGAGCGCCAGCTCGGTGTCGAGCCCCGGCAGCGCCATCAGCAGCAGCACGTGACGGTACCCGGTGGCCTCCAGGTACTGCTGCAGGCCCTCGCGCACCTCGCCCGGTGAGCCGATCAGCGCCCAGCCGTCCGCGAGGTACTCGGGGAAGGTCCGGAGCCGGAGGAGCGAGCGGTTGAACGAGCTCGGCACGCTGCCGCCGGTGGAGTCCGAGCGCAGGATCGACATCTTGCGCTGGTAGCCCATGAACGGGCCCTCGACCGCGCGCAGCGCGGCCTCGCGATCGGGGGCGACGTGCACGACGCGCATCCCCCAGGCGCGGTCCTCGAGCGCGGCGATCTCCGTCTCCGACCGCCCCGCCGCGAGGGAGAGCTCGCGATAGAGCTGGTGGCGGTGCTGCAGCTCGGGCACCGGCACGAAGAACGAGGAGAGCGTGGGCAGGCCCAGGCGCGCCGCCGAGTGCACGCTGTCCTCGCTGTTGGCCGCGATGAAGAGCGGCGGATACGGCCGCTGCACCGGGCGCGGCCGCACGTGCAGGCGCTCGGCGGAGTGGAAGCGCCCCGCGAAGTCGAAGGGCTCCCCGCTCCACGACTTCTGGATCAGCGCGATCCCCTCCTCGACCCGCGCGCGGCTGTCCTCGCGGTCGGACTGGAAGGTCTGGTAGTCCTGCAGAGTGCCGCCCCGCCCGATGCCCACGTCGAGCCGGCCGTCGCTCACCACGTCGAGCACCGCGAGCTGCTCGGCCAGGTCCACCGGGTGGTGGAGCGGCAGCAGGCTCACTCCCATGCCGAGCCGGAGCGCGCGGGTGCGGGCGGCCAGGAACGCGGCGAGCACCGGCGGGACCGGGCACAGGCCGTAGTCGTTGAAGTGGTGCTCGGCGATCCAGACCGAGGAGTAGCCGAGCGATTCGGCGGCCAGCATCTGCTTGAGGCCGGAGTCGTAGACCGCCCGCTCGGTCCACTGCTCGTCGCGCTGCATCAGGAAGAACAAACCGAAGTCCATGGGCGGTAGCATAGCTTGACTTGGGCGCTCGGGGTGCGGCATAGTCCCCGCACTCGGAGCCGGTGTAATGACGCACCGGCTCGAGTTCGCTCGAAGGGTCCTTTCCTTCACGCAGATGTGAGAGGAGAGCCGTGATGCCCATCGATCGTCCTGTTTCGCTCAGCCGGCTCACCCGCCGTACATTTCTCGCCCGTGCAGGATGGACCGGCCTGGGCGCCACCGCCCTCGTCGGGGCCGGTCGCCGGCTCGCGTCCGCCCAGGCGGGGACCCCGTACCCCGACTGGATCCCGGCCAGCCCCAAGCCGCCCAAGCGCGGCGGGACGCTGACCCGTGCCTCCGCGTGGGACCCGCCGGTGATGGACCCGCGGCTGACCCAGTCGGTCGGCCTCTACCAGTTCGCGGGCCTGGTCGGCAGCCGGCTGGTCCGCTACGCGTTCCCGGACGAGGTGACCGGCCCCTCGGACATGAGCCTCAAGGGCGACCTTGCAGAGTCCTGGACGTCGACCCCCGACGCGCGCGTGTGGACCTTCAAGCTGCGCCAGGGCGTGAAGTGGCACAACGTCGCGCCGCTGAACGGCCGCGAGTTCGTGGCCGCCGACGTCAAGTACTGCTTCGAGGCCTACGCGAAGGAAGGCGCGCAGTCCTTCACCTTCCAGGAGGTCGAGGGCGTCGAGACGCCGGACAAGCACACCGTCCGCGTCCACCTCAAGACCCCCAACGTGCTCTTCCCGCAGAACGTGGCGGAGCCGATCACCGTGATGTTCTCCCGCGAGGTCCTCGAGGAGGACGGCGATCTCAAGAAGCGCATGATCGGGACCGGGCCCTTCCTCCTGAAGGAGCACACCCGGAAGGTCCGGGTGGTGCTCGCCCGCAATCCGGACTACTGGGACAAGGGACGCCCGTATGTGGACGAGTACGTGATCCTCTCGACCCCGGACGCGGCGACCCGGATGGCCGCGTTCCGCACCGGGCAGAGCGACTTCATCTGGCTCGCGAGCCCCTCCGAGGTGGAGACGCTCCGCAAGACGAACGCGAACGTGCAGATCCACTCGTACCACAACACGCTGACCCCGTTCGGGATCGCGCTGGCCCAGGACAAGCCGCCCTTCAACGACGTGCGCGTGCGACGGGCGCTCTCGATGGCGATCGACCGGCAGAAGCAGGTGGACACCATCTTCGAGGGGCACGGCATTCTCGGCTGGGGCGTACCCTACATCTACTTCCAGGACAAGCCGCTCACCGCGGCCAACTTCGGCCCCTGGTGGCAATACCGTCCGGCGGAGGCCAAGAAGCTCCTGGCCGAGGCCGGGCACCCGAACGGTTTCGAGACCACCCTGTTCTATTACGAGTACTTCCCCCAGATGACCTCGCAGGTGCAGGTCGTCCAGCAGGATCTCAAGCGCAACCTCAACATCAACGTCAAGATCACCAAGCTCGACTACACGACCTACTACGGGCGCTACGTCGAGAGCAAGTGGGACGGCATGGCGTGGGGCTTCCAGTCCGGGCACGCGATCGGCCTCGACGAGCGGACCTACCAGTACATGCACTCCAGGTCCACGAAGAACTTCTTCCGCGTCAACGACCCGGTCATCGACGAGCTCACCACCAAGCTACGCCAGACGCCGATCCAGGCCGACCAGCGCGCGCTCACCAAGAAGATCGTGGACCGGGAGTTCGACCAGGTGCTGCGGATGTGGATGCCCTACGATAACGGGTTCCTCGTCTTCCAGCCGCACATGCGCAACGGGGCCTCGGCCGCGCTCCGGCGCACCGACGGTTACGGCTCCTCCACCATC
>DATFGS010000530.1:0-1313 GCA_035249225.1 Candidatus Methylomirabilota bacterium
GCACCATCACCGAGATCCAGCGCCAGGGGGTCGCGGTGCTCCTGGTGGAGCAGAACACGCGCCTCGCGCTCGAGGCGACCCAGCGCGTCTACGTGATTGAGAAGGGCACGATCAAGCACGAGGCCCGCTCGAGCGACCTGGCGGGCGACGCGGAAGCGCGCCGCCGCTACCTCGGGGTGTGACCTTCCCCCTCTCCCCTGAAGGGGAGAGGGCCGGGGTGAGGGGCGCCTCTAAGGCAGCAGGTCCGCCACCCCGATGCGCGCCCCCGGTGCCACGAGCGGGGCGAGCGAGGATCCCGAAGACAGCACTTCCGTCCACGTGTAGCGCCAGCCGAACCGAGCGGCGGGATCCTCGCGCGGCTCGCGGTAGACCTCCAGGGTCCGGTCCACCAGATTCAGGATCCAGTAATCCGCCACTCCCGCCTGAGCGTAGAGGCTTCCCTTGTGCTCGCGGTCGAGCGCGAGGCTCGACTCGGCGACCTCGACGAGGAGCGCGGGACGCGAGGGATGCGCCTCGCGGTAGTCGCGCCGGGTACCGCGCGTCACCGCGACGTCGGGCTCGGGCTCGGAGTCGTCGGTGAGCGCGATGGGGCCCTGGGATCGAACCAGCCAGCCCCGTCCGAGCGCGGCGCGAAGTGCGTCCTCCACGAGACCGATGGCCGTGTAGTGTGCGCTCCCCTGGGGCTCGCTCACCATCAGCTCGCCGCCGAGCAGCTCGACGGGCTCGCCCGGCCGGAAGATGCCGGCCTCGATCAGGCGTGCGTACTCGGCGCGAGTCCAGCGGCGGACATGCGTGGGGTAGGTCTCCATGCGTGGAGGCTAGCGCGGGGGGAGGAGGGCCGTCAATGTCGCGAGGGAGATACCCTCTCGCCCCTCACCCTGCCCTCTCCCGAGAGGGGAGAGGGGGAGGCGGAGGGGCCCGGCTACAACTTGCCGAGGGCGCGGAGGATGACCTCGGGGGTCATCGGCACGCGGGTGACGCGCGCCCTGAACGGGCTGAGCGCGTCGTTGACCGCGTTGAGGACCGCGCCGGGCGCGCCCGCCACGCCGCCCTCGCCCGCGCCCTTGAAGCCGCCCTCCGAGTACGCGGTCGGGGTCTCGACGTGCGCGACCCCGATGTCGGGCATCTCCGCCGCCATCGGCACCAGGTAGTCCATCATGGTGGTGGTCAGAAGCTGGCCCTGCTCGTCGTAGACGCAGTGCTCGAAGAGCGCGTCGCCGATGCCGTGGGCCACGCCGCCGCGCACCTGCTCGTCCACCAGCATCGGGTTGATGATGCGGCCGCAGTCCTCCGCCACCCAGTGCCCGAGCAGC
>DATFGS010000531.1:0-3539 GCA_035249225.1 Candidatus Methylomirabilota bacterium
CACGCCCATCAGCGCGCTCGCCACCGCCTGGCCCGCGCCGGTGGCGATCAGCAGGCGCTGGCGCGGCAGGCGGTCCGCGATCACGCCGGCGGGCACGCCCACGAAGAAGAGCGGCAGGGCGCGCGCGCCCATCGCGGCGCCCACCAGGAAGGGCGAGTCGGTCAGCTCGAGCGCGAGCCAGCCGAGCACGACGAGCTCGCCCATCATGCCGATCGAGTTGAGCAGCGTGCCCGCGCCCAGGTAGCGCAGGTCGGGGAGCAGCCGGAGCATCAGCTCCGGCTCGACAGGGAAGCGAGCGCGGGCCGTCTCAGCCAGGTGGCCGCGAGCGGGCCCAGTACCAGCCCCGCGCCCACCACGTTCAGGATGGCGAAGCCCCAGAGCCCCAGGATCATCCCGCCCGCCACCGCGCCGATCGCGCCCATCAAGCCCATGAGCAGGTCCGCGAAACCCTGTACCGACGCCCGCTCCGCCGGAGCGAGCGCGTCGGTGAGCAGGGCGCTGCCGGCCACGAACGCGAGGTTCCAGCCGACGCCGTTCAGGAAGAGCGCGAGGATGACCGGCACCGCCGCGGTGCCCGGCGCGAGCCCGGCCAGGCCCACCGCGAAGATCAGCAGGAGCGCGCCCGCCGCGATCACCGGCAGCCGCCCGAAGCGATCCGCGAGCCAGCCCGAGAGCGGCGAGGCCACGTACATGCCGGCCAGGTGGAGCGAGACCGCGACGCCGATGGTCCCGACCGCGTGGCCCTGGTCGTGCAGGTAGAGCGGTGAGATGGCGGTGGTGCTGATCATCACGAACTGGCTGACCGACAGGGTGGCGAGCGCCATCTGCACACGCACGTCCGCGAGGATCGCGCCGAGCGTGCGCGCGACACCGGCGGGCCGGCCCGCGGCCTCCTGCTCCTGCCGGGCGATGGCGAGCGGATCCGGCCGCAGGAAGCAGAAGGTCAGGAGCGCGGCGATGGTGTAGCTGACCACGCTGATCAGGAACGCGCTCGCGGTCGCCGGGACCCCGAGCAGCGCGCCGATGGAGAGCGCCGGGGCCATCAGGTTGGGGCCGATCATCGAGCCCACGGTGGAGCCCCAGACGATCAGGCCCATCGCGCGGCCTCGCCGGGCGGGGAGGCTCACGTCGGCGGCCGCATAGCGGGCGAGCAGGTTGGAGGTGCTCGCGATGCCGAACAGCGCCATGCCGAGCAGCATCAGCGTGAAGCTGCGGCCGGCCACGCCCCAGAGGCCGAGCACCGCGCCGATCATCGCGAGCGCGTAGCCGAGCGCCAGTCCCGGGCGGCGGCCCGAGCGCGCCATCAGGCGGGCCAGCGGCCAGCTCGCCAGCGCGGTGCCGAGCGCGCCCACCGCGATCGGCAGGCCCGACCAGGTGTTGGTGCCGGTGATGCTGGCCGCCATGATGCTGCCGACCGCCATGCCGATGGCGTGGCCGGTGCTGCCGCAGACCTGGGCCACGAACAGCGTGGCCATCAGCTTGACGCGGACCGAGCCGCGCCGTGACGTCTCGGTCAGGGCGTGCATGAGGCGGTCGAGGACCGGGGGAATCGTATCACGCTCGCTCCACTGCGCTCGCTTCTGATACGATCGCGGCCGGAGCGACCATCATGCGCGTGAGCCGCGTCACCCCGTTCCTGGCCGATCTCGGCAGCGGGAAGAACCTCTGCTTCGTCAAGGTCGAGACCGACGGCGGCCCGCACGGCTGGGGCGAGTGCTACACGCAGGCCGATCGCGACACCAGCATCGTGGCGCTCGTGGAGGCGATCGGCCGCTACCTGGTCGGCCGCGACGCGAGCCACATCACCCACTTCGTGCACTGGGCCTACCACGATTTCGCGGCCAAGCGCGGGGCGATGGACTTCTGGAGCGCGGTGAGCGGCCTCGAGCAGGCGCTCTGGGACATCGCGGGCAAGCGGCACGGCGTGCCGGTGCACGAGCTGCTGGGCGGCCCGTGTCGCGACCGCGTGCGCGTCTACGCCAACGGCTGGTACGGCGGAGCGAAGACGCCGGTGGAGTACGCGGCGCGGGCGCGCGACACGGTGGGCAGCGGGTTCAACGCGCTCAAGTTCGACCCGTTCCCCGGCCCCTGGCGCACCCACATCGGCCGCGCGGCCGAGGAGCAGGCGGTGGCCAACGTGGCCGCGGTGCGCGAGGCGGTGGGCGCCGAGGTGGATCTGCTGATCGAGGTGCACCGGCGGCTGGCCCCCATGCACGCGGTGCGGATCGCGCGCGAGATGGAGCGCTTCCGGCCCTTCTGGTACGAGGAGCCGGTGTCCTCCACCAACCTGGAGGCGCTCGCGGAGTGCCGGCGGCAGATCGCGATCCCGATCGTGACCGGCGAGGAGCTCTACACCCGCGCCGAGTTCCGGCGCGCCTTCGAGCTCCGCGCGGCCGACATCGTCAACCCCGACGTGTGCAACTGCGGCGGCATCCTCGAGCTGCGCGCCATCGCCCAGATGGCCGAGCCCTCGCTGGTCACGGTCTCGCCCCACAACTACAACAGCACCACGGTGGGCCTGGCCGCGACGCTGCACGTCTCCGCCGCGATCCCCAACTTCCTCATCACCGAGTACTTCGTGAACTTCGAGGCTCGCGGCCGCGAGATCGCCACGCCCGGCTTCGAGGTGAAGGCAGGGCATATCGCGGTGCCCACGCGGCCCGGGCTCGGCATCGAGCTGGACGAGGCGGCGCTCGCGCGCTTCCCCGCGCGGGCGTCCACCGGACGCACCATGCCCGCGCCGGGCGACGAGGCGCCATGAGCGCGCGGGATCTCACGCGGCGGACGTTTCTGGCGGGCAGTCTGGCGGTTACGGCCAGTGGACTGGCACCGATACGCGCTGCGCGCGCAAGTGCCAGTGACCTGGACTTCGCCTCGGCGCTGGATGCGGGCCGGGCGATCCGGAGCGGGCAGGTGTCGTCGGTCGAGCTCACGACCCGGATCCTGGACCGGATCCAGCAGCACAACGGCAAGCTCAACGCCATCGTCGCGCTCGCCCCGGACGCGGTGGATCGGGCGCGCGCCGCCGACGAGGCGCGGGCCCGCCGGGACTGGGCGGGGCCGTTGCACGGCGTGCCGTGCACGATCAAGGACACGTTCGAGGTGGCGGGCCTCACGACGACCGCCGGATCGCCCGCGCTGAAAAATCACGTGCCCGCCCGCGACGCGGCGGTGGTGGCGCGGCTCCGGGCCGCGGGCATGATCGTCCTGGGCAAGACGAACGTCCCGATGTTCGCGAGCGACTGGCAGAGCTACAACGCGGTCTACGGCCAGACCAACAATCCCTGGGACGTCACGCGCACGCCCGGCGGCTCGACGGGCGGCGGCGCGGCCGCGCTCGCGGCGGGGCTCACGTATCTCGAGGCGGGCAGCGACCTCGGCGGCTCGATCCGCATCCCGGCGCACTTCTGCGGGGTCTACGGCCACAAGCCCTCGCTCGACGTGGTGCCGCTGCGCGGCCACATCCCGCCGCCGCCGGGCATCCCGGCGTCTCCGCCTTCGACACTGCCGGTGGCCGGCCCGCTCGCGCGCTCCGCCGC
>DATFGS010000532.1:0-8901 GCA_035249225.1 Candidatus Methylomirabilota bacterium
CTCGCCAACGACTTCAACCGCGACTACCACGTGACCTTCACGCCCGAGGAGCGCGAGAGCGGGCGGGCGTACTACAACTACGCGAACGGCTCGTTCCCGGCGCCCGAGGGTCCCGGCGTCAGCGTCTTCTACCGGGACGACGACGGCGCGATCTACCACACGTACTCGACCTACGGGCGCGGCCTCGACATGGTGAACGGGGCGTACCACGTGCTGGACCTGGTGCCGAAGGGGCGCGACGAGGCGGGGCTGTCGCACACGATGGAGTGGCTCGAGCGCCACGACGCCTACGACCCGCCGCCGGTCACGATCGCGAAGGGGCTCTCGAAGCGGCCTTGATCACGGTGCGGGCGTCCGCAGCCCCAGCGCATTGAACACCGGGACCGGCTTGAGGAAGCCCTTGAGCGTCAGCGTCCCGACTTCCTCGAAATCGGCGAGCTCCTCGAGGGTGCCCGCCACCCGGGAGGACAGGAGGATCTGCCCGCCCTTGGCCTCGCCGCACAGGCGCGCGGCGAGATTGGTGACGGTGCCGATGGCGCCGTAGTCCCAGCGGCCCTCGAACCCGATCGCGCCGATGGTCGCGTAGCCCTGGGCGATGCCGACCCCGAGGGCCAGATCGTGGCCGCGCTTCCGCCAGCCGCTCGACAGGTGACCCACGCGGTCCCGCATCGTGAGCGCCATGCGAATCGCGCGGCCGGCCGGGTCGTCCACCGTCACTGGGTCGTTGAAGAAGATCATCATGCCGTCGCCGGTGAAGCGCTCCAGCGTGCCCTCGTGCTCGAGGATGAGCTTGCCCATCTCCGCGTGGTACTCGCGGAGCACGCCCATGACTTCCTCCGGCTCGGCCGTCTCGGCGAAGGCGGTGAACCCCCGCAGGTCGAGAAAGACGACCGTGACCTCGCGACGGTGGGTCTTGAGCGGATCGTCGGCGCCGCCGGCCACGATCAGCTCGGCGAGCTGCGGCGAGAAGAAGCGCTTGAGCCGGCCGAGCTGCTGGAGCTGGCCGACCTGCTCCTCGACCCGCCGCTCGAGGGTCCGGCTCCACTCGGCGCGCTCCTCGGCGAGCGCCTGCACCGTGTCGTGGAGGCTCTTGATCCGCAGCATCGACTTGACCCGGGCCACCAGCGCCGCCTGATCCACCGGCTTGGTCAGGTACTCGTCGCCCCCGGCCTCGAGGCCGGCGACGATGTCCTTCGGATCATTCTTGGCCGTGATCAGGATGATCGGGATGAAGGGAAGCGACGCGTCGGCCCGGAGACGCCGGCAGACCTCGAACCCGTCCAGCTTGGGCATCATCACGTCGAGCAGGATGAGATCGGGCCGCGCGTCCCGGACCGCGGCGAGCGCCTCTTCGCCGTCGGTGGCGGTGACGATCTCGTAGCCGTTGGCGGCCAGGCGCGCCTGGAGGATGTGCACGTTGGCGGGCGTGTCGTCCACGATGAGGATCCGGGGCGGCGTTCTCATGCGGGGCCCCCCGTCGGCTTCGCCAGGAACTCCCGGATCTTGGCCAGCAGCTCCCGCGGGACGAACGGCTTGGTGACGTAGGCGTCGCAGCCGGCCGCGAACGCCTTCACGTCGTCGCCGCTGAGCGCGTACGAGGTGACCACGATGATCGGGATGTGCCGGAGATCCGGATTACCCTTGATCCGCCGGGTCGCCTCGTAGCCGTCGAGGCCCGGGAGCTGGATGTCCATGAGGATCAGATCCGGGCGCTCCTTCTCCGCCATCGCGACCCCTTGCTCGCCGCTGAGCGCTTCCAGCATGTCGATCCCGGCGCTCGCCAGGAGGTAGCGGACGATGCGCCGGTTCTCCTCGTGGTCCTCGATGACCAGGACGCGCTTGCTCATGATCGCTCCGCCTGCCGCACCCTGAGCGGCACGGTGAAATGAAAGGTCGATCCCGATCCCGGCGTGGACTCCACCCAGAGGCGTCCGCCGTGAAGCTCGACGATGCGCCGGGAGATCGAGAGCCCGAGCCCGCTCCCGCCCTTCGCCCGGGTGCTGGAGCTGTCCGCCTGCTGGAACTCCTCGAAGATCTTCTGCTGGTCCGCCTCGGAGATCCCGGGTCCCGTATCGGACACCGACACGTGATAGCCGCCGTCGGCCGAGCGGGCCGTGATCGAGACCTCGCCGGTATCGGTGAACTTGATCGCGTTGCCGACGAGGTTCAGCAGCACCTGGGTCAGCCGGCGCTCGTCGCCACGGCCGGGCGGCAGATCCGGCGGGACGACCGCCTTGAAGGCCAGCTTCTTCCCGGCGGCGAGGGACTCCACCGCCGAGACCACCGAGTGGACCACCTCGCCCATGGAATAGTCGTTGAGCGAGAGCGTGAGCTGCCCCGCCTCCATCCGGGAGAGGTCGAGCACGTCGTTGATGAGGCCGAGGAGGTGGTGCCCGTTGGTCTTGATCCGCTCGAGGGTCTCCCGGATCGGCGCGGGCACCTCGCCGAAGATGTCGTCCAGGATGAGGTCCGTGTAGCCCAGCACCGCGTTCATCGGGGTGCGCAGCTCGTGGCTCATGTTGGCGAGGAACTGGGACTTGTGCTTGCTGGCCAGCTCGAGCTGCTGGCTCTGCTCCTGGATCTCCTGGAAGAGCCGGGCGTTCTCGACGGCCACCGCCGCCTGCGCGGCGAAGGAGTGCAGCAAGTCCACCGTGTGGGCCGGGATGGGCGCCCGGCTCACCCGGTTGTCGGCGCTGAGGACGCCCACGGTCCGCCCGCGGGCGATCATGGGGCTCACGAGAAAGGCCTTGAGTCGCAGGGCGGCGATCGCGGAGTAGGGCGGTCGCAGTCGATACCGCTCCGGCACCGGGTTCGCCTCGTCGAACACCCGCGGCTCCCCGTCGCCGTAGACCGCCGCCAGCGCCCCCGCCTCGGCAAACGGAATCGTCAGGCCCACCAGGGGCTGCCAGTCGCCTTCCGTGAGCCCGGCCCCCGCGCTGGCCATGAGCCCGTTCCCGGTGGCGCTGGGCGTCCAGATATAGAGGTGGTCGAGGCCGACCACCTGGCGCGCGGCATCGAGCACGCGCGTGAGCTGCTCGGCGAGGGACAGCGGCTCCTGGAGCGCGGTCGAGAGCCGGGAGAGCTGCTCCTGGTTGCGCGAGAGCTCCTCGAGCGCCCGGCTCTTCTCGTCGATCTCCCGGAAGAGCCGAGCGTTCTGGATGGCGATGACCGACTGGGTCGCGAAGGTCTGCAGGAGGTTCACGACGGGCTCGGGAAATGTGCCCGCCGTCTTGCGCCGGACCACCAGGGCTCCGATCGCCTGGCTCTCCCGGAGGAGCGGAACCGCGAGCAGGGCCCGATATCCCGCCTGCAGCACGAACGGCAGCGGGTAGTCCGGGGCATCCTCGAGGTCGGGGATCTGCACCGCGGCGCGCTCCGCCGCCGCCTGGCCGACCACGCTCTCCCCGAGCCGGATGTGGGACCGGCGGAGAGCCTCGACCAGCTCTTCGCCGATGCCGTAGTTCGCCCGCGGCACGAACACTTGCGCGGTCTCGTCGTACTCGTAGATCGTGCCGGCGTCGCCCTGCGAGAGGTCGACCGCGTGCGAGACGATGCTGGTCAGGACGAACTGGATGTCGAGGCTCCCGCTGACCGCCTGCCCCACCTCGCCGAGCGCCCGCAGCTCCGCCACCGACCGGGTCAGCTCGTGCGTCCGCTCCTGCAGCTCCTTGAACAGTCGCACGTTCTCGACCGCGATCACCGCCTGGTCGGCGAAGGTCCCGAGCAGCTCGATCTGGGTTTCCGAGAAAGGCCCCGGCTGCGCGCGGATGACGACGATGGCGCCGATCGGGCTCCCCTCGCGCAGCATCGGCACCGCGAGCACGCCCCGGAAGCCTCCGGCCCGCCCGACGTGCTGCGCGTACTCGGGGTCGGCCTGCGCGTCCTCGACGTGGACGATGGCCCGCGTGAGGATCGCGCGCCCGGACATCATCTGGCGGTCCGGCCGCATCGGGAATGCTCGGCGGAGCGCCTCGAGAACCTCCGGCGTGCAGTTGTGATGGGCGGTGAGGTGCACCAGCTCGCCGTCGAAGCGATGGCCGGTGCCGTACGCTCCACCGCACAGGCGGACGGCGCTTCGCACGATCGCATCGAAGACCGGCTGCACGTCGGTCGGCGACTGGCTGATCACCCGCAGGATCTCGCTCGTCGCGGTTTGCTGCTCGAGCGCCTCGGTGAGGTCGCGATTGGTCTCGGCCAGCTCCCGGGTGCGCGCCTCCACCTTCTGCTCCAGGCCCTCGTAGGACTCCTTGAGGCTCGCCCCCATGCGATTGAACGACTCCGCGAGCGCCTCGATCTCGTCGCCGGTCCGGAGCTCGATGGGCCGGTCGAGTATCCCCGCCCCGATGCGAGTCGCGCCCTCCTGGAGGACGCGGATCGGCGCGACCATGCGCCGGGCGAGGAGCAGGCTGGCCAGGATCGAGAGGCCGAGGCCCAGCACGAAGATGACCGCGCTCCGGATGATGGGGGCCCGCAGGGGCGCGTAGGCGTCCGCGGCGGGGCGCTCCACGAAGACGAGCCATCCGAGGGGAGCGATGGCGGCATGCGCCGCGAGCACGCGCCCACCGCCGAGGCCGTCGGCGACCAGGGCCGCGGGGTCGTCGGCGCGGGAGCCCGAGCGATCCACCCGCGCCGCCTTCACCTGGGCGAGCGCGGACAGCTCGCGGCCCTCGCGGAGCATCCGGCGGTCCGGGTGGGCGACCAGACGATCGCGCGAATCCACCACGTAGGCATACCCGCCGGGCCCCACGTCGATCTGGGATACCAGCTTCTGGACCGCGCCGAGGCTGATCTCCGCCGTCGTCACCTCGACGGCGTACTTGCCGACCGGCACCGCGAGCGTCACGTAGGGCTCGGACTCGTTCTTGAGGTACACCGGGCTCCAGTAGGTCTTGCCGGCCCTCGCCTCGAGGAACTTGGCGGCCCGGGAGAAGTCTTCCTGGCTGCCGACGACGTCCGGCTCCAGGCGAGAGACCCGAAGCTGCTCCTTGCCGGCCAGGTCGAGATGGCTCAGCGCGCTGATCGCGGGCACGTTGCGGAGGACCCGGAGGAAGTCGAGCTCGCGCTGCTCGGCCATGGCGGCTCCCAGCCCCTCGCGAAATCCGAGCCGGCCCTGCCCCATCTGGCTCGCGTCGGGATCGTCGGACGCGGTCCGGGTCGTCTCGCGCACCTGCTGCTCGATCTCCTTGAGCAGCTGCTCGATCCCGGCCGCCGCGGCCACCGCCTTCGCGCGCTCCACCCGGACGATCGCGCGCTGGGTCTCGCGGTAGGAGAAGTAGAGCTCGACGAGGCTCGACGCCATCAGCACTCCGCCGACCAGCACGAGCAGGACGACGACGTACTTGCGGAAGAGCCGTCCGCTCGTCATCGCCGGAAGGCGTCGGCCCGGAGCAGGATCTTCCGCGGCACGGGAAGGCCGAGGAGGTCCGCGGTCTTGAGGTTCACCGCGAGATCGATCTTCTCGGCGCCCTCGACGGGCAGATCCTGGGGCCGGGCACCCCGCAGGATCTTGGCGACCAGCGTTGCCGCCTGGGCTCCCTGGGCGGAGTAGTCGGGGCCGTACGAGATCAGACCGCCGTAGCCGACCCAGAGCGCCGTCCCGAAGACGGCCGGGACCCGCGAGGCGAGCGACTGCTCGATGATCGTGACGACGAGCTCCGGATTCGAGCCTTCGGGGGCGAGCACCGCATCGCCGGTACGGACGTCGCGGAGGACGCGCTTCAGCTCGTCGACGCGCAGCACCCCTTTCGGGAGGATCTCCAGCTTCATGCGTTGCCCCGCGTCGAGCGCCTTGCCCACCATGGCGGTCGCGCTCAGGTCGACGCCGTCGTAGATGAGCCAGACCCGCCGGACGGCCGGGGCGAGGGTCCTGAGCACCTGCAGGCGCTTCGCCACGAGCTCGGTCTGAAGGGTCGAGACGCCCGTCAGGTTGCCGCCGGGCTGGGCCAGGGTGCTCACGAGGCCGGCGCCCACCGGATCGCCGACCAGGGTGAACACGATGGGCACGCGCGTCGTCGCGGCCTTCGCGGCCTGCGTGGCCGCCTCCTGGCTCGTGAAGATCAGGTCGACGCCGCTCTGGACCAGAGCATTCGCGGCCGCGGGCATCGCGTCCAGCTTGCCTTCGGTGAAGCGGATGTCGAACGTCACGTCGCGCCCGTCCTCCAGGCCGAGCGCCTTGAGCCCGGCCTTCAGCCCTTCGACGGTCGGATGGCTCGCCGCCCACGCCGCGTTGAGGACGCCGACGCGGAAGGGGCGAGGAGCCTCCTGGGCCTCGGCCGCCGAGATGAGCACCCACAGAAGAAGCGCCACGGCACCACAGATGCGGCGAGGCGTTCTGAAAAGGAGGCGGGGCATCCCCCGCATCTTACCCCGCCACGAGCTGGTGGTAGGCGCCCTCCGCGACATGATCCCAGGGACCCACCAGCGCCTGGAACTTCGTGAACGACGCGTGGACCTTCCGGGCCATGGGGGTCTTCTCGGATTCCTCCCGGACGACCTCGGCCGCCAGCTTCTTGAGATCGCGCAGCACGGGCACCGGGAGCTGGAGCACCTCGACCTTGCCCTTGAATTCCGTCTTGAGCCGCTCGAGGGCGATCGCGTTCTTGGCGTGAAAACCGGTGACGCCATAGACCTGCACGGCGGCGGTGGCATGGTCGAGCGTCCGCTGCAGATCGACCGGAAGGGCCTCGTACGCCTTTTTGTTGAACCCGAACTCGGTCGTGCTGCCCGGCTCGTGCCAGCCCGGATAGTAGTAGTGGCGCGCCGTCCGGTGGAGGCCAAGCTTCATGTCGTCGTGCGGTCCGATCCATTCGCTGGCGTCGATCACACCGCGCTCGAGGGCCGCGTAGATCTCGTTGCCCGGAGTGAGGACCGTGGCGCCCCCCGCCCTCGCGATGACCTTGCCGCCGAGCGGCGCGCCCATGCGCATCTTGAGGCCCTTGAAATCGCTGATCGCGGTGATCTTCTTCCGGAACCAGCCGGCCATCTGCGGGGCAACCGCCGTGGCAGGCCGAGGCACGAGGTTGAAGGCGGCGAACGTCTCCTCCCAGAGCCTGAGCCCGTCGCCCTGGTAGTACCAGGCCGCCATGCCTTCGGCATTCATGCCGAACGGGATGGTGGTGAACCACTCCATGGCGGGCTCCTTGACGGTCCAGTATTGCCCCGTACCCATGTACGCCTGGATCGTGCCCTTCGAGGCGGCGTCGAAGCAGTCGAATGACGGCATGATCTGACCGCCCGGGAAGACCTCGATCCGGAACCGGCCGCCGCTCATCTCCTCGACGACCTGCGCCAATCGCTGGGCCGCGCCCTGGTGAATGTCGAACACCGCGGTGAAGGCCGTGGACATTCGCCACTGGATCTTCGGCTGGGCGATGACGTTCGGAGCGTCGATGATGGCCGCCACCGCGCCGGCCGCCACCACCCCGCCGGCCGTCGCGATGAACCTGCGTCGTTCGCTCATCACGCGGCCCCTCCTCTTCTATCCCGCAATGAGGTGACGGTAGGCCCCTTCGGCGACGTGGTCCCACGGGCCCACCAGCGCCTGGAACTTGCTGAACGACGCGTGCACCTTCCGGGCCATGGGGGTCTTCTCGGATTCTTGCCGGATGACGTCGACGGACAGCTTCCTCAGGTCGCGCAGCACCGGCGTCGGAAGCTGGAGCACCTCGACCTTGCCCTTGAACTCGGACCGGAGCCGTTCGAGGGCGATCGAGTTCTTGGTGTGGAAATCGGTCAGGCCGACGACCTGCACGGTCGTGGCCGCATAGTCGAGCGCCCACCGTAGGTCGACGGGGAGCGCCTCGTAGGCTTTCTTGTTGAAGCCGAACTCGGTCACCGTGCCGGGCTCGTGCCAGCCCGGATAGTAGTAGTAGCGCGCGGTCGTGTGCAGCCCGAGCTTCATGTCGTCGTGCGGTCCGATCCATTCGCTGGCATCGATCACGCCCCGCTCCAGGGAGGCGTAGATGTCGGCGGCCGGGGTGAGGACCGCCGTACCGCCGGCCCGGGCGACGACCTTGCCGCCGAGGCCCGGAATGCGCATCTTGAGCCCCTTGTAGTCGCCGATCGTGCTGATCTTCTTCCGGAACCAGCCGGCCATCTGCGGGGCGATGGCGGGACCGGGGCGGGGCACGAGGTTGAATGCGGCGTACGCCTCCTCCCAGAGCTTGAGCCCGTCGCTCTGGTGGTACCAGGCGAGCATCCCCTCGGGGTTCATGCCGAAGGGCACGGTCGAGAACCAGTCGAGCGCGGGCTCCTTCGCCACCCAGTAGTACGGGGCGCCCATGAACGCCTCGATGGTGCCCTGCGAGGTCGCCTCGAAGCAGGCGAAGCCCGGCATGATCTGGCCGCCCGGGAAGACCTCGATCCGGAACCGCCCGCCGCTCGTCCGCTCCACGATCGTCGCCAGCAGCTGGGCCGAGCCCTGAAGCATGTCGAGGGCCGGGGTCCAGGTGGTGGACATGCGCCACTGGACCTTCGGCTGCGCGATGACATTGGGGGCGTCGATGATGGTGGACGCGGCGGCCGCCGCCACCAGCCCCCCTGCCCTCGCGATGAACCTGCGTCGTTCGGTCTTCACGCGGCCTCCTCAGTGAGTAGTGACGTCATGTCGGCGAAGACGGCTCAGCGAAGAGGGTGAGGGCGCGCCTTCGTCGTGTCCGCGCGCCACCAACACCTCGGAGCACCGGCCCGAAGACTGCGCGGAGTCTAGGGGAACGGCCGATTCGTGTCAAGCGCGCCACAGGCGATCTTACGGTCCACGCTGCGCCTCGTGCTAGAGTTCCGGCGTGCGCTCGACCCGCCGCCGCGCCGGCAACAGCTCGTACCGGTCTGCCCTGTGGCTCCTCATCGCGACGCTCCTCTTCGTCGGCGCGGGCTGCGCGACGACCGGTCCGTCGACCGCGC
>DATFGS010000533.1:0-1458 GCA_035249225.1 Candidatus Methylomirabilota bacterium
GTCGGACCCGAACCTGAGCCCGAACCCACCGATAGACGTGGGCGACGGCTTCCTGATGAAGCGGGGCTGGGTGGTGATCTCGTGCGGCTGGCAGGGCGACCTGCCGCGCGTGCCGGGGCTCATCGGCATGCGCACGCCCGAGGCGCGCGACGCGCAGGGCCGGACGCTCCGCGGGCGGATCCACACGCAGCTGCAGTCCACCGGCCCGGTGGCCGACTTCCTGCTCTCCGACCGCGGCCACGTGCCGTACCCCGCCGCGGAGCTCCAGGAGCCGGACGCGCTCCTCACCGTGCGCGATCAGCCGGACGGGCCCGCCACCACGATCCCGCGCGCGCGCTGGCGGTTCGCGCGCGCGGAGGGCGGCCGCGCGGTGCCCGATCCCGATCACATCCACCTCGACGGCGGCTTCGAGAAGGGACGGCTGTATCAGGTCACCTACACCGCGGAGGGCGCGCCGGTGCAGGGGCTCGCCATGGTCGCGCTGCGCGAGAGCGTGGCCTGGCTCAAGCACGGGGGCGCCGAGGCGGGCAATCCCGCGCCGGGGCGGCTTCGCTGGGCCTACGCCTACGGGCGCTCGCAGACCGGGCGGCTGCTGCGCACCTTGATCTACGAGGATCTCAACCTCGACGAGCAGGGGCGCGAGGCGCTCGACGGCGTCATCGCCAACGTGCCGGGCGGCATGCGCGGCGAATTCAACCAGCGGTTCGGGCAGCACTCCAAGGACCGCAACAACATGATGTCGCACCTCTTCCCGTTCACCGATCAGCCGACCGCGGATCCGGAGACGGGGGCCAAGGACGCGCTGCACGCGCGGCTCGACGCGCGCGGCAGCCGGCTGCGCGTGTACTACACCAACACCTCGGCGGAGTACCACCGGGGGGACGCCTCGCTGATCCACACCGATCCCGACGGCACGCGCGACGTCGCGCCGGGCCCCTCCACGCGCGTGTACCATTTCGCGGGAACGGAGCACGGCCTGGGCATCTGGCCGCCGACCGACTCGCAGCTCGCCCCGGCCGATCCCACCGCGCCGGTCGAGCGCTCGCAGCACCTGCGCGGGGTGGCCGACTACTCGGTGCTGCTGCGCGCCTGCCTGGTGAGCCTGGACCGCTGGGTGGTGGACGGCGTCGAGCCGCCGCCGAGCCGGCACCCGCGCCTGGCCGACGGCACCGCGGTGCCGCCCGATCGCCTCGCCGCCGGGTTCGCGAGGATCCCCGCCGCGCGCTACCCGCGCCACAACCCGCGGCCGCGCCGGCTCGACTGGAGCGCGCTCCCGCCAATCCCGGGTAAGTCCTTTGGCTCGCTCGTCTCCGCGGTGGACGCTGACGGCAACGAGACGGGTGGGATCGTCCTTCCCGAGATTGCGGTGCCGCTCGCCACGCACACCGGCTGGAACCTGCGGCATCCCGACATCGGCGGCGCCGAGCAGCTGCTGGTCTTCGCGGGCGCCACTCTTCC
>DATFGS010000534.1:0-1978 GCA_035249225.1 Candidatus Methylomirabilota bacterium
CCGGCGCGATCCAGATCGCCGAGGCCGCCGAGCACCCGTTCAGCATCGTGTTCGCGCGGCTCGGGCTGGGCACGCTTCACCTGCGCCGGGGCGACCATCCGGCGGCGATCGGCGAGCTCGAGGCCGGGCTCGCGGTGTGCCGCGGCGCCGAGACCCGGGGCGGCTTCCTCAACGTGGCGGCGGCGCTCGTCTCCTGCTACGTGCTGTCGGGCCGGGCGGACGATGCCCACCGGCTGCTCCAGGAGGCGCTGGACCACGCGGTGGCGATGGGCGACCCGTTCGGCCACTGGCTGCGCACCGGAGGGCTCGCCGAGATCTATCTCGGCTCCGGGCGGGCCGCCGAGGCGCTGCCCCTGGCCCGCCGCGGGCACCAGCTCACCCAGTTCGTGAGGAGCCGGGGCGTGGAGGGCTGGGCCCTGCGGCTGGTCGGCGAGGCGGAGGCGAGCCAGCGGTCCCCGCTCCTCCCCGAGGCCCAGGCGACCTACCGGCAGGCGCTCGCGCGGGCCGAGGAGCTGGGGATGCGTCCGCTCCAGGGACGGTGCCGGCTCGGGCTCGGGCTCATCCACCGGACCGCCGGGCGGGCGGCGGAGGCGGAGGCGGAGCTCCAGGCCGCGGCCCGGACGTTCCGGGCGCTCGCGATGCCGCACTGGCTCGCGCGGGCGGAGGCCGAGCTCACCGCGCGCCCGTCCCGCTGACCGTCTTGCGGTACCCTCCGTCGCGTGATAGGGTCCCCGCCGAGTAGCTCCTCTCCCCTGCACGTCCGAGCCAGGAGGGCCACACGATGACGGGCAATATCCGGGGCGGCCAGGCGAAGCTGATCATCAAGAAGAAGACCGTCAACTTCCCGCCGCTCAAGATCGAGAAGGAGAGTGAGCTCGACGCGCAGACACCCACGCCCGACCACGCGGTGCAGCTCAAGCTCGGGCTCCGCATCAAGCAGGCTCAGCACGTCGAGGCGCTCGAGCTGCGTCCGGCCGGCGGCGGCCTCATGGCGGTCCACGCCCAGCCCCCGAACGATCCCATCGCCCAGGACCTGGCCGCGACGCTCGGGCTGGCCGCCGACGAGAAGTGGGCGACCTTCCTCGCGGACTACGATCCCGCGTTCGGCACCAAGTTCAACTCGACGCTGCGAGTGAGCCCCTTCAACGTCCACGACAACGGCTTCCAGGTCGTGACCGTCGCGTTCACTCACGCGAACCGGACGTTCGCGAACGACAACTACCTCTTCGGGCTCAGCATCCTGCCCGGCAAGAACAACGCGGCGCTCCAGCTCCCGCTCAGCGGCTCGGAGCGGTCGGCCAGGATGCCGGCCAAGAAGCCGGTGAAGAAGGCGAAGACCTCGAAGAAGGCCAAGGCGCCGGTGCGGAAGCCGAAGAAGGCGAAGGGCCCGAAGCGACGGCCCCGGTAGACGCGCAGGTCCCGCTCCACCCGGGCGGCCGCGTCACGCGGGATCCCGTCTCGGGCGCGCTCCGGAGCTGGTTCGACCCGGGCGTCGGTCCGCTGGTGACCGGGCCGTTCGCCCCGCGCGAGCTCGCGCGACGGGTCTGTGAGCGCAGCGCCGGGCTGTTCCGCTGGCCCCCAGGCCTCGCCGACCTCCGGGACGCCGAGCTCGTGCAGACCCCCCACGCCTGGTCGGCCCGAATGATCCAGGAGTTCAAGGGCCTCCCGGTCGACGCGAGCGAGGTCGTCGTGAACGTCACGGGCGACGGCCGCGTCCAGTCCGTGTACAACCAGTACCACTACGACGTCCCGCCCGATCTCGATCCGGCGCGGATCCGGATCGGCGCGGTCGAGGCCCGGCAGCTGGTGGCCCGCCTCGCCGCCGCGTGCGCGCATCGCGAGATCGGCCCGCCGGTGCTCATCGTCATCCGCTACGAGCCGCGCCCGCCCAAGGACCCGCCCCCGCGCGGCCGTCCCGCTCGCCGCCGCCGGTCGAGCGCGCGGGCCCGGCTCCTCCTGGCGGTGAAGGCCGCCCTCG
>DATFGS010000535.1:0-7069 GCA_035249225.1 Candidatus Methylomirabilota bacterium
CGGGGCGAGCCGCGCGCCGATCAGCAGCGGCGCGGTCGTGTCGAGGCGTGCCGCGGCCGGCAAGGGCGCCGAGGCTTCCTCCCGGCCCCCGCCGCCAACCGGAGCGTGGCCCACGCGCACCGCGCCGGTGGCCGGATCGACGACGAGCCAGAGCCGCTGCCACTGCCTGAGCGGCAACACGCGGCCGGTGGTGACGGCGAGCGGCGCGCTCCCGGCCACGCCGATTCGCGCCGTAACGCCGCCCGGGTCGAGCGATAGCGCCCATCCCGCCTGGGCGCCCTCGTCCCATCGCGAGATCACGCACTGCCCGTGCCGGGCCGCGAAGGTCGGCCAGACGAGGGCGGTCACCGTGATCGGTTCCGGCGTGCGCAGGGCCGCGGCGGCGTCGACGCGCACGTAGGAGCCCTGGGCGAGCGGCTGGGCACGGGAGGGCCGCTCGATCGCGAAGCGGGATGCCAGATCCTCGATCTTGAGACCCGGCCCGGCCGGATTCGGATCGGCGTGGATGACCCGCGCCAGACGTGCGCGATACGGCCCCGTCGCGACGCTCGAGACCTTGAAGGCGATGCGCTCCCCGGGCGCAGCGGAGAGCCGGTCGCTATAGCCGGTGAGCGGGATCACTTACCCGAGGAACTGCTCGCACACCTCGAGCCAGGCCTGGGTGGTGAGGGCCAGGGATTCGACGTCGATGCGCTCGTCGTTGCCGTGGAAACGCCCGGACATCGCCTCGGCGGTCAGCGTCCGCGAGAAGAGCCCGAACCCGTAGGCCACCGCGCCCTTCTCACGGAAGTAGGGCGCGTCGGTGAAGCCCACGATCATCTTCGGGAGGAGCTTCGCACCCGGGTAGTGCGCGTCCACCACGCGGCCCAGCACCTGCCAGAGCGGAGTGCCGGTGGGGGAGGTGGAGGCGGGCTTGGAGAAGAGCTTCTCGACTTCGATCTCCTCGGCGAGGCCGCCCAGGGCCTTGTCGAGATGCCGGCGCACCTCGTCCTCGTTGTCGCCCGGGACGGTGCGGATGTCCACCTCGACGTCCACCGCGTCCGGGATCACGTTGGTCTTCACGCCGCCGTGACAGACGTTCGGGGAGAACGTGGTGTGGGTGGCCGACCAGGAGAGCTTGGCCAGGGCGGGCGCGAGGCCTTCGATGGCCTCGTCCACGCGCGAGGGATCGGCGAGGGCTTCCTTCACCGCGGGAGCGAGGTGGAGCGTGTCCACGAAGGCGCGCCACAGCTCGTCCACGTAGGGCGAGGGCCGGTAGTCGGCCAGGCGGCTCACCACCTGCGCGGCCTTGACGAGGGCGTTGTTGGCGCCGTAGGGCATCGAGCCGTGGCCGGGCGTGCCCTTGACGCGCAGCCGGCGCCACGCGACGCCCTTCTCGCCCACGTGCACGGTGACGTTCAGCTCGTCGGGCTTCGTCCCGCGGCTCACCGTGCCGCCGTTCTCGGTCAGGCAGTAGTCGGCCCGCAGCGCGTCCCAGTGGCGCTCGACCACGTGCCCGGCGCCCAGGGTGCCGCCGGCCTCCTCGTCCGCGCAGGCCAGGTAGACCAGCGTGCCGCGCGGCCGCCAGCCGCGGGCGGCCAGCGCGCGCAGCGCGACGGCCTGCGAGGCGGTGAGGTTCAGCATGTCCACCGCGCCGCGTCCCCACACCTCGCCCGCGACCAGCTCGCCGCCGAAGGGATCGCGCGTCCACGTCTTGGGGTTCACCGGCACCACGTCGGTGTGACCCATGAGGCACAGCGTGGGCGCCTTGGGATCGCTGCCCTCGATGCGGGCCACGAGGCTCGCGCGGCCGGGGGCGTGGGCCGGCTCGTACACCTCGACGTCGAGGCCGCTGCCCTGGAGATAGCTCTTGAGGGTGTCGCTGTTCCGCTTCTCCTGGCCGGAGAGCAGGGTGCCGTCGTTCACGCACTGGTTGCGGATCATCTGCTGGAGCAGCTCGACGGTCTGGCCGGTCAGGGCGTCGCTCATGGCGTCTGTATCCTAGCGAGCGGGCTCCGGCTTGTCGAGGGGCCGCTCGAAGACCGCCTGGATCGAGACGAGTCGTCTCTCGTCCCGGTTGCGATGGCCGACGCGGATGATCTCGTCGATGGCGTCGCCCATCACGAGCCGCTGGATGCTGTGCGCGGGGACCGCCGCCCCGGTCGAGGGCCCCGCGGTCTCCGCGGTCACGTCGTCCCACGCGCGGACCCGGAAGCCGGCGGCCTCGATCACCGCGCGCATCTCGGCGGGCGCGCGCAGGAAGGTGGTCGAGGCGTCGCGCGCCCACATCACCGGGTAGAGCAGGGGCGCGACCGGGCCGGTCATCGGCTCCTGCAGCGCCAGCCGCCCGCCGGGGCGCAGCACGCGGTAGAAGCCCGCGTAGAGCCGCTCCTTGTCCGCGATGTTCATGCCGCTGTTCTGCGTCCACACCAGGTCGAAGGTCGCGTCGGGGAAGGGCAGCGCCAGCGCGTTGCCCACGTGGTGGCGCACGCGGTCGTCGAGGCGCATCCGCCCGGTCAGCGCCTGGGCGGCGCGCACGTAGGAGGCGGTCAGGTCCACGGTGGTGACGTGACAGCCGAACTCCGCCGCCAGCGTGCGTGCCGGGCCGCCGAAGCCGCCGCCCACGTCGAGCACCTGCATGCCGGGCGCGGCCCCGGCCAGCCGCGCCAGGCGCTCGGTGGCGGGCTTGCCGCCGCCGTGGAACTGATCCACCGGTGCGGTGGCGTCCGGGGTGAGGGTGTCGAGATCCGTCCCCCGCGCGGTCAGCGCGGCCAGGATCGCCTCGGCGAGGTTCTCCCGTGCCCAGTAGGCCTCGATCGTCCGTGCGTCGAACTCGGCCACCTCAGGCTCCGAGCGCCGCCATGCGGTCGAGGAAGGGCAGCGCGTCGTCCAGGCGGCGCGGGGCCACCAGGGTGACACGCGCCACGCCCATGTCCTCCATGCGCTTGACCGCGTCGGGCGTGGGCGGCTTGAACGCGAAGACCGAGACGGAGAGGTCGTCCGGCCGGCGGCCCGCGGCCGCGGCCTTGCGCCGCAGATCGGCGATGGCGGCGGGCAGGTCGTCCAGCAGCACGTCGATGGGGATCCAGCCGTCGCAGTAGTCCACCACCCGGGCGCGCCCCCCGTCGGTGGCGCCGCCGAACAGGATCGGGGGATGCGGCCGCTGCACCGGCTTGGGGAAGGAGATCGCGCGGTCGAAGTTGACGAACTCGCCGTGGAACGAGGCCTCCTCCTCGGTCCAGAGCGCCTTCATGGCCAGCACGCGCTCGCGCAGGACGCGCCACCGCCTCGCGAACGGGGTGCCGTGGTGCTCCATCTCCTCGCGGTTCCAGCCGCCGCCGATGCCGAAGAGCACGCGGCCGCCCGAGAGCCAGTCGAGCGTGGCGACCGACTTGGCGAGCACGATCGGGTCGTGCTCGACCACGAGGCAGATGCCGGTGCCGAGCTTGATCGTGCGGGTCGCGGCCGCCGCGGCCATCAGCGAGACGAACGGATCGGCCATGTGGTAGTAGGGCTTGGGCAGCGGCTCGCCACCCGGGTACGGCGTCTGGCGGGCGGCCGGGATGTGGGTGTGCTCGCCGACCCAGAAGGACTCGAACCCGCGCTCCTCCGCGGCGCGCGCCAGCTCGTCCGGCCGCGCGCCGTACGCCACGTTGTAGCTGAAGACGCCGAGGTGCATGGGCCTACCGGCCGCGGCGCACGCGCCCGGACGCGTAGACCTCGGGGTTGACCACGTTGATCGGGCGCTCCTTCAGCAGCACGCGGGCGATCTCCTCGCCGCAGCGCCTGGGCACCTGGGCCACCGCGGGCGAGGAGAAGTAGGCGGCGTGCGGCGTCAGGATGATGTTGTCCATGCGCCGGAGCGGGCTGTCGGCCGCGAGCGGCTCCTCCTCGAAGACGTCGAGGGCCGCGCCGGCCAGCTTGCCCTGCTGCAGCGCGCGGACGAGCGCCGCCTCGTCCACCACCGGCCCGCGCGAGGTGTTGACGAGGATCGCGGTCGGCTTCATGCGGCGGAAGAACGCGTCGTCGAGCAGGCCGCGGGTCTCCGCGTTCAGCAGCGCGTGGACCGAGACGTAGTCCGCCCGCGCGGCCAGCGTGGGCAGGTCCACCCGCTCGACGCCCAGGGCCTTGAACCGCGCGTCGTCCACGTACGGGTCGCAGGCGATCACCTTCGTTTCCAGCGCGGCGATCCGGCGGGCGAAGGCGCTGCCGATATTGCCGAGGCCGACGATGCCCACCGTCTCGCCGTGGATGGAGCCGGTGACCGGGCCCGGGACCCGGGAGCCCCACGTGCCGGCGTGCACCTCGCGGTCGAGCGTGACGATCTTGCGGTTCCACGCCAGCAGCAGCGCGAGCGCGTGGTTGGCCACCTCGCGGATCCACACGTCGGGCACGTTGATCACCACCACGCCCAGCTCGGTCGCGGCGGGCACGTCGATGACGTCGTAGCCCACCCCGGTGCGCATCACCGCCTTCACGCCCTCGAGGGCCTCCATCACCCGCCGGGTGACCGGGGAGGAGGAGATGATGAGGGCGTCGGCGTCGCGGGTGCGGGCGATCACCTCGTCGGCGTCACCGATGAAGGGCACCGAGATCATCTGGGCGGGCACGCGCTCGAGCGCGGTCTGGCAGTCGGCGTAGTCGCGCTGGCCGCGGCCCTGGATGACGTACACCTTGAACGGTCGGTCGGCCACTGGTCTCTCCGTGGGGAAAGGGGTGTCGGTCGGGATCGGTCAGAACTGGCCGTGGCGGCCGGCGCCCGCCGCGAAGCGCCGCGCGCCCGCCTGGCTCTCGCCGGTCTCGTGCGTGGCCTTGCCCAGGGCGAACTCGTTGGCCATCGCGGCGGGCAGGGGCAGGCCCATGCTCTCCCACGCCGAGCGGCGGTCGCTGCGCACGCAGTTGGGCGGGAACGCGGCGATGGCCCGCGCCAGCGCCTCCGCTTCCCCGCGCGCGCGGCCGGCGGGGACCACGCGGCTGGCCAGGCCGAACGCGAGCGCCTCCTGGGCGTCCACCGGGCGGCCGGTCAGGATCATGTCGAGCGCGCGGGAGAGGCCGATCAGCTGTGGCAGGCGCACCGTGCCGCCGTCGAGCAGCGGCACGCCCCAGCGGCGGCAGAAGACGCCGAAGACCGCGGTGGCCCCGGCCACGCGGAGATCGCACATCAGCGAGAGCTCGAGGCCGCCCGCCACCGCGTGGCCCTCCACGGCCGCGATCGTCGGCTTGGTGAAGGCCATCCGGGTGGGGCCCATGGGCCCGGGGCCGTCGGGGGCCAGGCGCAGGCCGCGCTCGGTGCCGCGGGCCTTGAGGTCCGCCCCCGCGCAGAAGGTGCCCCCCGCGCCCCAGAGGACGGCGACCCGGAGGGCGTCGTCCCGCTCGAACTCCTCGAAGGCCTCGATCAGCGCCCGCGCCGCCGGACCGTCCACCGCGTTCCGGGCCTCGGGGCGGTCCATGACGATCGTCGCCACCATGTCGCTTCGCTCGATCCGGATGGCCATCGGGGAAGAATCTACCACTTTTCACAACGGGGCCCGGCCGGGGTCTCACGCCACAGGAGCGCGATAACCAATCACCCGGGAGGAACCCATGGGCGAGAAGGCCACGATGGTGCGGGACGCGGAGCTGGCATTCGGGGAGCTGCGGGGCGCGATCGACGGGCTGAGCGACGAGGACATGCGCCGGGTCTGGCTCGGCACCTGGGGCGTGCGCGAGATCCTGATCCACATCTCGGGCTGGCACGACGAGATGGCCACCGCGCTGGGCCGGGTCGGCAAGGGGGATGCGCCGTACCCGAAGGGGACGTACGATGACTTCGATGCCTGGAACGCGCGGTTCGTGGAGCAGCGGGCGGGTGTGAAGACCGGCGACGTGCTGGCCGAGCTGGAGGCCTCCCACCGCAAGCTCCTGGGCGCGGCGGCCGCGCTGCCGGAGGCGCTCTTCGCCATCGACGGCGCCGCGCGCGGCCCGTTCGAGGGGGCCGGCGCCGGGCACTACCGGGAGCACACGGAGCAGATCCGTCAGTGGCGACAGGGCTAGACGCCGGCTTCGCGCTCTTCGACACCACGATCGGCCCATGCGGGATCGCATGGAACGGCCGCGGCGTCGCGGGCGTGCAGCTCCCCGAGGGGAGCCCGGACGAGACGCGGGCGCGGCTGCGGCGGCGATTCCCGGATGCGCGCGAGGCGCCGCCGCCCGCGCCGGTGCGGCGCGCGATCGACGGCGTGGTCGCGCTGCTGCGGGGTGAGCCGAGCGAGCTCGACGCGGTGACGCTCGACATGGAGGGAGTGCCGCCTTTTCATCGCCGGGTGTACGAGGTCGCGCGGACCATTCCCCCGGGCGCGACGCTGTCCTACGGGGAGGTCGCGGCCCGGATGGGCGAGCCGGGCGCCGCGCGTGACGTGGGCCAGGCGCTGGGCCAGAACCCGTTCGCGATCATCGTGCCGTGTCACCGGGTGCTCGCCGCGAACGGCAAGGTCGGCGGCTTCTCCGCGCGCGGTGGCGTCAGGACCAAGCTGCGGCTGATCTCGAGCGAGCGCGCGAAGGGACACGGAGCCCTGCCGCTCTTCGGCGGCGCGCCGGAGGGCGGGGCCCCACCGCGGTAGCTCTCGCCGTGCTAGACTCCCGCCGTGCGCATCGGCGTGGTGTTCCCGCAGGTCGAGATCGGGACGGATCCGGGAGCGATCCGTGACTACGCGCAGGCGGTCGAGGCGATGGGCTACACGCACATCCTCACCTTTGACCACGTGCTCGGCGCGAATCCCGACCGGCCCGGCGGCTGGAAGGGTCCGTACACCTACCGCCACGCCTTCCACGAGCCCTTCGTGCTGTTCGGCTTCCTCGCGGCGGCCACACGCCGCGTGGAGCTCGTCACCGGGATCCTGATCCTGCCGCAGCGCCAGACCGCGCTCGTGGCGAAGCAGGCGGCCGCGGTGGACGTGCTCTCGGCGGGCCGGCTGCGCCTGGGGGTCGGCGTCGGCTGGAACGCGGTGGAGTTCGAGGCGCTCGGCGAGCGCTTCACGAATCGCGGCGCGCGCATCGAGGAGCAGATCGAGGTGCTCCGCACACTCTGGGCCCGGGACCTGGTCACGATTGC
>DATFGS010000536.1:0-6442 GCA_035249225.1 Candidatus Methylomirabilota bacterium
AGGTCCTCGGTGCCGCCGAAGGCGAGGATCGCGGTGTTGCCGCCCATCTTCACGACCTTGCGCCGCAGGTCCTTGACGGAATCGTCGCGCGCGGTGCCGATGCGCGCGCAGCCCTGGGTCAGGCCGGGCTCGGTGGTGAGCCGGACCCGCGCCATCGCGATCTTCTCGGCGTCCTGGGCGGCCGAGGGACCCGCCGACGCGGCGGCCAGCATCAGCAGCAGTCCCGCCACGCCCTTCGCCTGCCTGTTCATGGCCGTCTCCCCGTTCGTGCTATATGCTGACCGCCATGATACCCGACCGGCTCCGCCAGGTCAGGCTCGTGGTGCGGGCGCTCCTGGTCGCGGTGGCGGTCGTCCTCCCCGGGGTCGCGGCCGCGCAGCAGCCGGTGCAGACCCCGCTGCTCCTCCTGATCTCGATCGACGGGCTCCGGCCCGACTACGTGACCGCCGCCGACGCGCACGGCGCGAAGGTCCCGAACCTGCGCCGCTTCTTGAAGGAGGGCGCCTTCGCGCAGGGCGTGGTCGGCGTGATCCCCACCGTCACCTACCCGAGCCACACCACCCTGATCACCGGGGTCGCGCCGGCCACCCACGGCATCCTCGCCAACCTGCCGTTCGACCCACTCCGCGAGAACCAGAGCGGCTGGTACTGGTACAGCGAGGACATCCGGGTGGCCACGCTCTGGGACGCGGCGTCCCGCGCCGGCCTCAGCACCGCCTCCGTGCAGTGGCCGGTCAGCGTGGGCGCGCGCGTGACCTGGAACATCCCCGAGTTCTGGCGCGCGGGCACGCCGGACGACGCCAAGCTGCTGCGGGCGGTGTCCACGCCCGGCCTGCTGGCCGAGCTCGAGCCGGAGCTGGGGCCCTATCCACGCGCGCTCACGGTGGAGTCCGACGAGCAGCGCGCGAAGTACGCGGCGCGCATCCTCGAGAAGAAGCGGCCGAACCTCATGACGCTCCACCTCATCGCGCTCGATCACGTCCAGCACGTCACCGGGCCGTTCACCCCCGACGCGATGGCGGTGCTCGAGCGGCTCGACACCCTCGTGGGCACGCTGCGCGCCACCGCGGAGGCGGTGGCTCCGGGCGGCGCCCACGTCGCCATCGTGTCGGACCACGGCTTCGGAAAGACCGCGATGGAGCTCAACCTGCACGCCGAGTTCCGTCGCGCGGGCCTGTTGACGGTGAGCGGGAACAAGGTCACCGACTGGAAGGCCATGCCGTGGACGGCGGGCGGCTCGATCGCGGTGATGCTGAAGGATCCGGGCGACACGGTCACCCTGGCGGCGGTGCGGGCCCTGCTCGACCGCCTGGCCGTCGACCCCGCTCACGGCATCGACCGCGTGCTGGACGCGGCCGCGCTCCGCGCCCGGGGCGGCTTTCCCTCGGCCGCGTTCCTCGTCGGGCTCAAGCCGGACTGGCACGCGGGCTCGGGCCTGAGCGGCGCGCTGGTGGGCAAGACCGCGGTGGGCGGCATGCACGGCCATCTCCCGGACCTGCTCGACCTGCACGCGGCCTTCTTCGTGGTGGGACCGGGGGTGCCGGCCGGCCGCGCCCTCGGCCTGATCGACATGCGTGACATCGCGACGACGCTCGCGCGCCGGCTCAATCTTTCACTGCCCGCCGCGGAGGGCAAGGAGCTGTGGCCGTGACGAGGACGAGAGGGCCGGCGCTCGCGCTGGCCGCGGGCCTCGTGCTGCTGTCGGCCGGGCTCGCGTCCGCGCAGGTGCCGATCCGCGTGCGTGGATCGATCGTCAAGGTTTCGGGCCAGACCCTCACGATCGCCTCGCGCGACAACTCGTCGGTGGACATCAAGATGGCCGACAACTTCGTGGTGATCGGGCTGGTCAAGGCGGCCCTGTCGGACATCAAGACCGGCACCTTCGTGGGCATCGCCGGGCTGCCGCAGCCCGACGGCTCGTTCCGGGCGCTGGAGGTGCTCGTCTTCCCCGAGTCGGCGCGCGGCGCCGGCGAGGGGCACTATCCCTGGGACCTCTCGCCCGGCAGCACCATGACGAACGCCACCGTGGACGTGATGGTGGAGCGCGTCGAGGGGCCGATGTTGACCCTCAAGCACAAGGGCGGCACCGTGCAGATGGCGGTGCCCACCGACGTGCCGATCGTGACCTTCGCGCCCGGCGACCGGACCCTGCTCCAGCCGGGCGCCCACGTCTTCATCTCCGCCCAGCGGCAGGCCGACGGCACCGCGACCGCGGCCCGCGCGCTGGTGGGCAAGGACGGCCTCGTTCCGCCGATGTGACGGTCGGGGCCGCGCGGCGGCTCAGCGGGCCCGCCAGTAGCCCTCGACCCAGACGAAGGCGCCCTCGCGCGGCATCCAGCCGCCCGGCACCCAGGTGAGCCCGGGGGCGGGCGGCACTTCCCAGCGCCCCGGGACCCACACGTAGCGCTCCTGGTGCCACGACCACTGACCGGGCACCCAGACGTGCGCGCGGGTGGGCGCGACCGGCGCGATCTCGGCCCGTCGTGGCGGCTGGGGCGGCGGGCGCTTGACCACGCCGGGCTGGCCGGCCACGCACCCGGACAGGAGCAGGACGACGGCGGCGGCCGTGAAGGCCGACCGCCACGATCGCCGGGTGGTCCGGAGGATCTCGTGGTGCATGATTCGAGCGCCCCCAGTATCCACGAAAGGAGCGGCGCGTCATGCGGAATCGCCCGTGTGCCGACCGCGTCCTAACCTCGGGGAGAGACAACCGCCATGACGAATCGACCGCCCGCCCCCGCTCGGTTGAGCGATGAGCCCATCACCGGACGGGAAGACCTCGGTGACGTCCGCGAGCCCCGGCAGGCCCTCGCCCAGTTCTATCGCGCCCTGAACTCGCGCGACCTCGCGCTCCTGGCCGAGAACTGGGAGCGGTCGAGCGACGCGGCGATGGACAATCCGCTCGGGGGGATCAAGCGCGGCTGGGACGAGATCCGCGCGGTGTACGAGCGGATCTTCCGCGGCCCGGGGCGTCTGTGGGTCGAGTTCCACGACTACACGCTGCACGAATCGGACGACATCTTCTACGCGGTCGGCCGCGAGCGCGGGAAGTTCGAGAATGGACCGGTCTCCCTCGACCTGGCCATTCGCACCACCCGGATCTTCCGCCGCGCGGGCGCGGGGTGGCGGCAGGTCCATCACCACGGATCGATCGAGGATCCGGCCCTGCTCGCCGCCTACCAGCAGGCGGTGCGCTGACCGGAGGAAGGATGGACGCGCGCGCCGCGGGCCGGCTCCTGAGCGAGCGCGCTATTCCTGGTCCACCATCAAGCGCAGGGTGACCCGGCGCTTCTTCACGTCCGGGATGTCCGCGCTCGAGATGGGCCCCAGACTGGCCGCCTGGATCCGGGCCATCTGGATGCCCCGGTCCAGCAGGAAGCGGCGGACCGAGTCGACCCGCCGCTGGCTCAGCGCGTAGTTGTAGTCGAGGGCGCCGCGCGGGTCGGTGTAGCCGCCGAGCTCGACGGTCAGGGTCGGATGGGCCTTCATCTCGGCCGCCACCGAGGCGAGGGCGGTCTGGGCCGCGTCGCTCAGGTCGATGCTGTCGGGCGAGAAGTAGACCTCGAGGCTGTCGGCGGTCTTCTGGTTGAAGCGGTTCGACCAGAGCCGGGTGAGCCGGCTGTCCACGCCCTCCGCCTTCCGGGCGGCCTCGTCGGCCCGGCTCTGCGCGCCCGCCACGCCTCCCTCGAGGCTCTCGACGCGCTGGCTCATCTCGTTCACGCGCTTCTCGACGGCGGCGACGCGCTCGTCCACCTGCGCCTCGCGTGCCGGCTGCACTCCTGGGACCGGCGTGACATAGGCCGACTCGGTGGCCGCGCAGCCCGCGACCAGCCACAGCATGGCCGGGGGCACGAGACCCCCGCGGGTTCTGGATTTCATGGCGCCCTCCGTGTGGTGACGGCTCGAGGGGTTACCGGCTCGGGGCGGGCGGGCGCCCGACGATCCGGGTCGTGGAGACCTCGGTCCACGTGTAGTACCACCCCTCGTAGATCAGGACTTGCAGCGAGCTGTCCTGCTTCTCGTAGACCTGGGTCGTGCCCTTGGACGCCGACGTGGTAGAGGAGACGTGGCGCCAGCCATTGGCCTCGAGCGAGGCCCGGTAGGCGAGCGCGAGGCTCTCCGGCCGGATCCGGCTCTTGTAGAAGAGGCGGGCCGCCTTCACGGTCGGCGACTCGATGATGGTGGTCCGGCTGTGGTCCAGGGTGAGCCCGGCCGGCACCGGAACGTCCTCGAACTCGCTCCGCTGCCTCACCGGTCCGGACGAGGAGGCGCACGACGTCAGCATCAGCGTGAGCGCGCAGAACACGAGGAGACGTGACATGGGGGTGACCTCCCTTGTTTGGCCGCGAATGGTCGTGACCTCCTATTCTATGCACGGGCGGGCGGGCCGCGACAGGAAGACTTACGCGCGCGCCCGGATCTTTTGTAGTATGGGCTGGATGACGCGCCGCGGTCTCCTGACCCTCGTCCTCCTCGGCGCGGCCGCGCTCCTCCCGGGCGGCTGCGGCGGCGACACGCCCAAGTCCATCAAGGTGGTGATCGCGGAGTACAGCCGCGACCACACGCGGCCGTTCTGGCAGGCTCTGGCCGAGCAGTACACCAAGCAGACCGGGGTGAAGGTGGAGCTCCAGGTGATCGACTGGAACTCCATCGACCAGCAGGTCAGCACCATGATCCAGAACGACCAGCCGCCCGACGTGCTCAACCTCAACTCGTTCTCGAGCTACGCCAAGGACGGCCTCCTCTACTCGGGCGACGAGGCCCTGTCGCCCAAGACGAGGGATGACTTCCTCGAGGCCTTCGCGCGGGGCGGCACCTATCGCGACAAGCTCTACGGGTTCCCGATCCTGGCGAGCGCGCGCGCCTTCTTCTACAACCGCGACCTGCTCGCCAAGGCCGGCGTCGCCGCCCCCCCGCGGACCTGGGACGAGCTGGTGACGGCGGCGAAGCGGGTGCAGGCGCTGGGCGGCGGGACGATCGGCTACGCGCTGCCCCTCGGGCCCGAGGAGGCGCAGGCCGAGTGGTCCATCTGGATGTGGAACAACGGCGGCGACTGGAAGGCCGGGGAGGCGTGGGCGATCAACAGCGAGAAGAACGTGCAGACGCTCCAGTTCCTGGCGTCGCTCGCGAATACCCACAAGGTGACCCAGGTCAACCCGGGCAAGACCAACCGCACCGACGGCGCCTTCCAGCTCTTCAAGGACGGCAAGGTCGGGATGGTCATGGGGTTCAGCCCGCTCGCCGCCCAGCTCGACGCGGAAGGCAAGGTGCGCTACGGGGTGACCCAGATGCCCACCAACGTGGGGACGCCGGTGACCCTGGGGGTCGAGGACTACCTCATGGCCTTCAAGAAGAAGGGCAACCAGGAGGCGGTGCGCCAGTTCCTCGATCTCTACTACCAGCCCGAGCAGATCACCCGCTGGATCGGCGCCGAGGGCTTCCTGCCCGTCACCAAGTCGGGCCGCGAGCGCATGAGCGGCAACGAGAAGCTCCGGCCGTACCTCGACGCGCTGCCGAGCGCCCGCCTGGCCCCCACCACCGATCCCACGTGGGACAAGGTGAAGCTCGACGTCCAGCAGAGCATCGGCGCGGCGGTCCAGCCGGGCGGCGACCCGAAGCAGGTGCTCGACCGCCTCCAGAAGAACGCGGCGGAGAGCGCTCGCTGACGGGGCCGCGCCCGCGAGGCCCGCGCGCGGGCCGGGCGCTCCTCTGGCTCGGCCCGAGCCTGCTGCTGATCGCGGCGGTGGTGATCTACCCCGCGATCGAGCTGGCGCGCGCCTCCCTCGGCCGCTACTCGATCACCGGCCTCTACCAGGGGGCAGTGGGCCTGCGCAACTATGTGCGCCTCCTCGAGCAGGAGGCGCTGCCCGCGGTGGCCGGCAACACCGTGGTCTGGGTGGCGGCGGTGGTGGCGGTCACCATCGCGTGCTCCCTCGGGCTCGCTCAGCTCCTGAACGAATCCTTCCCGGGCCGCCGGCTGGTGCGGTGGGCGCTCATCGTGCCGTGGGCCGCCTCGCTCATCATGACCTCGAAGCTCTTCGTGTGGCTCTACGACTACTACTTCGGGCTGATCAACCGCGTGCTGGTCGCGCTGGGCCTGACCCCGATCGACTGGCTAGGCGACGATCGCACCGTGATGGGCGCGATGATCGCGGTCGGCGTGTTCGTGTCGCTGCCGTTCACCACCTACGTCCTGCTCGCGGGGCTGCAGACCATTCCCGCCGAGGTCTACGAGGCGGCCCGGGTGGACGGGGCCGCGGGGTGGCACAGCTACCGGCTGATCACCCTGCCGCTGCTCCGGCCCGCGCTGCTGGTGGCCGCGGTGCTGAACCTGATCTACGTCTTCAATTCCTTCCCGATCGTGTGGACGCTCAACGACCGCAACCCCGGCTTCGCCCACGACACCATGATCACGTTCATGTACAAGATCGCGTTCAAGAGC
>DATFGS010000537.1:0-7859 GCA_035249225.1 Candidatus Methylomirabilota bacterium
GGATCCGGCTAGGACGGCTTCGAGTCGTCCACGTCCCGCGCCCCCACCGTCCGGGTGCGGTACTCGGCGGGCACCGCCCGGCCCGCGTCGGTGAACGCGCGGCGCACCGCCTCCACGTTGGGGCTGAAGATCGTCTTGCGGTTGCCGCGTGCCCAGTCGTTGGAATCACGGATGCTGGCGAGCGAGCCCTGGAAGCGCGGCATCACGTAGCGGGCGAACAGCTCGTAGCTCTTGAGGGTCTGCTCGCGGTTGGCCCACTCGTGGGCGCGGAACAGGAGCCCGCCGAAGCCGCCCGCGCTCAGCTCCTCCAGCCGCTCGATGCCGCGGATGACCGTGTCGGGGGTGCCCACCAGCGTGGTGCCCATCTTCACGCCCTCGCGCAGCGGATCGTCGGCGCGGCCCGGCGGCCGGCCTAGGGTGTCCTCGAAGTAGGTGATCGTCTCGTGGCGTTCACCCCGGGACACCTCGCGGAGCGCCTGCTCGTCGTCGTCGGAGACGTGCACGTTGACCACGAGCCGCCACTTCTTCCGGTCCATGGTCTTGCCGTGCTTGGCCGCGGTCTCCTCGGCGATCTTCCACTGGTTGGAGAGCGCTTCCGGCCCGCCGGGCAAGCCGGCGCCGAGCGAGAGTACCCCGATGCCGTGCTTGCCCGCGGTCATGACGCCCGCCGGCGTGATCGTGCTGGCCACCGCGATCGGGAAGTGCGGATCGGTGTAGGGCGCGAGGTGCAGCCGGGCCTCGCGCAGCTCGAACCAGTCGGTCTTCATCGTGACCGGCTCCTCGCAGCGGAGGAGCTGCATGATCGCGTCGAGGGACTCGTCCATCCGCGCGCGCTGGGTCACCGGCTCGATGCCCATCATGTACGCGTCGGAGACGAGGGCGCCGGGGCCGATGCCGAGCATGGCGCGGCCGCGGGTCATGTGGTCGAGCTGCACGAAGCGCTGGGCGACCATTAGCGGGTGGTGGTAGGGGAGGCTCGTGACCCCGGAGCCCAGCATGATGTGGCGGGTGCGCTCGGCCGCGGCGGCGATGAAGACCTCGGGGGAGGCGATCAGCTCCCAGCCCGCCGAGTGGTGCTCCCCGATCCACACCTCGTCGTAGCCGAGGTGGTCCATCCACTCGATCAGCTCCATGTCGCGGCTCATCGCGAGCGTGGGGTTCTCCCCGACCTTGTGGAAGGGCGCGAGGAAGATGCCGAACTTCATGCCTTTGTGAGCCAATGCCGCCTCCGTGGCCAGGGGATACCGCGTCGAGATACCGCTGAATGTAGCACGCCTTGAGTCGGAGGCGCAGCGGTGCTAGAAGAAGGCCCTATGGATTTCACCTACACGCCCGCGCAGGAGCACTTCCGCGCCGAGATCCGCCGCTGGCTCGCCGCCAACCTCACCGACGATCTCCGCATCGAGGACCCGACCGACGAGCGGGTGGCCCCCGATCGCGAAACCTTCGAGCGGCGGCGCGCGTGGCAGCGCCGCATGTACGCGGCGGGGTGGGTCGGCATCTCGTGGCCCAAGGACTACGGCGGGCGCGGCGCCACCCTGATGGAGCAGGTCATCTACGACGAGGAGTGCTTCCGGGCGCGCGCCCCGGTGCTCCCCGGCTACTCGGGCCTCGGCATGGCGGGCCCCACCATCATCGAGTGGGGCACCGAGGCGCAGAAGCAGCGCTACCTGCCGCGCATCCTGGGCGGCGACGACATCTGGTGCCAGGGCTACTCGGAGCCGGGCGCGGGCTCGGACCTCGCGAGCCTCAGCACCCGCGCGGAGGACCGCGGCGACCACTTCATCGTCAACGGCCAGAAGGTGTGGACCTCGGGCGCCCAGTTCGCGGACTGGATCTACCTGCTCGTGCGCACCGATCCCGCCGCGCCCAAGCACCGCGGCATCAGCTACCTCCTGGTGGACATGAAGACGCCCGGCATCACGGTGCGGCCCCTCGTGCTGCTCAACGGCCACCGGCACTTCAACGAGGTCTTCTTCGTGGACGTGGCGGTGCCGAAGGCCAACCTGATCGGCCGCCAGAACGAGGGCTGGAAGCCCGCGATGACCACCCTCATGTACGAGCGCAAAGGCGGCGGCGGACGCGGCCACGAGGAGCAGCTGGCCCGGCTGCGCGCGCTCGCGATGACGGTGCCGCTCGACGGCCGGCCCGCGTGGGAGCATCCAGTGATCCGCCAGCGCTTCGCCCAGCTCGTGATCGAGGCGCAGTGCCAGCGCTACACGCGCATGCGCAACCTGACCCGTCAGCTCCGCGGGGAGCCGCCGGGGCCCGAGGGCTCCATCCTCAAGCTCTTCGGCTCGGAGCTGGGCGTGCGCATCGCGGACTTCGCGGGCGAGCTGCTCGGCCCCCACGCGCTCGTGAACCGCGCGAGCGCCGAGGTGCCCGACGGCCCGCGCTGGTACAACCGCGTGCTGAGCGCGCGGCAGTACACGATCGCGGGGGGCACCAGCGAGATTCAGCGCAACATCATCGGCGAGCGAGTGCTCGGATTACCAAAGGACTAGAGACCATGCCAGACGACCGGGAGCAGCAGGCGGAAGCGCTCATCGCCAAGATGAAGGCGGCGCGGGGCTACATGTACCCCGAGTGGGAATTCGCGGCGCGCCAGGATCCGGAGTTCGTCGAGTCCTACAACCGCCTCTACGAGCGCTCGCTGGGCGAGGGCCGGCACGTCTCGGCCAAGGTGCGCGAGTTCGTGGCCATCGCGCTGCTCTGCTTCCGCGGCGGTGAGCGGGCCGGGCTGGTGGCCCACATGCGGCGGGCGATCCAGTTCGGAGCAACCCCCGCGGAGCTATTCGAGGTGCTGGAGGCCTGCGTGGTGCCCGGCGGGGCGCCGACCTTCCACCGAGGGCTCGGCGCCCTGATGGAGGTCGTGGGCCCCGCCCCGCGCTAGCCTCAGGCCCGCGCCGCGGCGCGCGGCGTGAGCACGGCGAGCGCGATCGCCACCACCAGGAGCGCGGGAACGTCTCCCGTCAGGTGCCCGCGCTCCATCGGGTCGCCCAGGGCCTGGATCGCCATGATGACCGCGTGCACCACGCTCGACCACACCGTGAACCAGATGAGGCTACGGTGGGCGAGCGGATTCCGCGACGCCACGAGCAGGAAGACCCCGAGCGTCGCGTAGACCCCCAGGATCATCATCAGGTAGTGCGAGTGCCCGGTCCCCCACGACCAGCCGGACGGCCACAACCGGGTCAGGGGGAAGACGCCGACCAGGAAGATCAGGCCCACCACCACGAGGACGACGCGAAGCGAGGCGACGCGGGATTGATCGGTCATCTCGGGCTCCTCCAGTCGAAGGGACGGTCGAGGGCCACGCGCCGGGCGGCCCCGGGGCCGCGGGGGCGCCCCGACGGTAGCGGCGGCTCCCCGGCCGGTCAAGCGGCGCCGCGCCTTGACACCTCGGCCCGCCGGGCCTAAAGTCCCGGACACGCTCCCCAGCTGGTCGCTTCGCGGAGGCCCGGATGGCGTCGGTGCCTGGTCACGAACGCTCCACTCGGTGCGCCGCGCGCGCAATCCCCCTCGCCTTGCTCCGAGCAGTGAACCGTCCCCCATCTGTCCGCCTCGTCGCGGAGGAGGTCTCATGAGCACTCGACGCGAGTTCCTGACCACGGCCCTGGTCGGCGGCGCGGCCGCCGCGGTAGCTCCCCGGCGCGCGAGCGCCGCGGTCAAGTCGATGACGGTCGTCCACGAGAGCTCGTTCATCAAGGGGTTCGACGACTTCTTCGTCAAGACGCTCTCCCCCGAGTACGAGAAGCTCACCGGGATCAAGGTCGGCTACGAGCCGGTGAGCGTGGGCAGCATGCTCACCCGGCTCACCACGATCGTGGAGACCAAGGCCGGCCCGGAGATCGTGCACACCGGCATCAACTGGCCCCATCTCTTCGACCAGGGGCTGCTCGACGTCACCGACGTGGCGAACGAGGTCGGCAAGAAGATCGGTCCCTGGCACGACAACATCCTCGACTCGGTGGTGGTGAACAAGAAGTGGAAGGCGGTGCCGTGGGGCAATATCGGCCAGCTCGAGGTGTATCGCACCGACTGGTTCAAGGAAGTGGGCGTGACCAAGTTCCCGGACACCTGGGAAGACCTGCTCACCGTCGGGCGCATGCTGAAGAAGAAGGGCCATCCCTTCGGCTTCGAGCTCGGGCACGGCTTCGGCGACAACCACGGCTGGATGTACCCGCTGCTCTGGTCGTACGGAGGCCGCGAGGTCGACAAGGACGGCAAGACGGTCCTGATCGACTCGGCGGAGACCGCCAAGGCGGTCGACTTCTGCCGGAGGTTCTACCAGGAGACCATGCTCGAGGACGTGCTCGGCTGGACCGACGTCAACAACAACAAGGCCTACCTCGGCGAGCAGATCTCCTGCACCAACAACGCGATGTCGATCCTGATCGTGGCCAAGCGCGACTTCCCCGACATCGCCAAGGTCACCGACCACGGCCTCAACCCGCAGGGCCCCAAGGGCCGCTACCACCTCTACAACCCGCAGTCGCACGCGATCGCGGCCCACGCCCCCGACGCGGCGGCGGCCAAGGCCTTCCTGCGCTGGCTCTACGACGACAAGCAGCTCTCGCGCTGGCTCGTGGCGGGCGACGCCTACTACGCGCCGTTCCTGACCGGCTACGACAACCATCCGATGTGGAACTCGGACCCGCGCTACATGCCCTTCAAGGAGTCGCTGAAGACCTCGCGCCTGCACGGGTGGCCCGGGCCTCCCGGCCACGCGATGTCGGAGAGCGTGGCGAAGTACGTCCTCTGCGACATGTTCGCCAAGGCCTGCCGCGGCGATTCGACGAAGGACGTCATCGCCACCGCGGCCGCGCAGCTCAAGCAGATCTACAAGGCGAAGTAGGCGATGGCGGTCCGGCCCGGCCTGGTGACCCGATCGGTCCCGGTCGCGGCCCGGCCGCGCCTGCTTCACGGCGTGCTCGAGCGGGAAGGGGCGTTCAGCTGGATCATGCTGGCGCCGGGCGTCCTCTTCCTGCTCGCGTTCGTCGCCTATCCTCTCTTCTACGGCGTCTGGCTGAGCTTCCAGGATCGGCCGGTGGCCAAGCCGGGCACGTTCGTCGGGCTCGGCAACTTCATCACCCTCGCGCACGACGCGGTGTTCTGGCAGGTGACCCGCAACACCTTCGTCTACACCATCGCCACCACCGTGCTCAAGCTGCTGGGCGGCCTCGCGATGGCCCTCGTGATCAACCAGCACTTTCGCGGGCGGAGCCTCGTCCGCGCCTTCCTGCTCCTGCCCTTCATCGTGCCGACCATCCTCAGCACGGTGGCCTGGATGTGGATCTTCGATCCCACCTTCAGCGTCATCAACTGGGTGCTCGTGCACACCGGTGCGGTGTCCAGCGGCTTCTCCTGGCTCGGCAACAAGACGCTCGCGATGGTGGCGATCATCATCGTGAACACCTGGCGCGGCATCCCGTTCTACGCGATCACCCTGCTCGCCGGGCTGCAGACCATCTCGCCCGAGCTCTACGAGGCCGCCGCCATCGATGGCGCCTCGGTGCGCCAGCGGTTCCTGCACGTGACCCTGCCGATCATCAAGCCGATCCTGATCATCGTGACCATGTTCTCGGTGATCTTCACCTTCTCCGACTTCCAGATCGTCTACGCGCTCACCCACGGGGGGCCCGCCAACGCCACTCAGGTCTTCGTCACCTACGCGTTCGACCTCGGGATGTCGGGGGGCCAGCTCGGGATGGGGGCCGCCGCCGCCCTCGCCATGCTCCCGGCGCTCGCGATCATGATCGTGGCGCTGACCCTCTACCTGAGGCGCCAGTCGTGATCGACGGGCGGGGCTGGGTCTCGCGGATCCTCCGGATCTACCTGCCGGTGCTGGTGTGCCTGGTGGTGATGCTGTTCCCCTTCTACTGGATGCTGATCGCGTCGATCAAGCCGAACCGGGAGCTCTACAACGCCAAGATCATGCCGCTGGTGGTCTACCAGCCCACCCTCAAGCACTACTACGACCTGCTCGCCGACACGAACTTCCTCACGTGGACGTACAACACCATGCTGGTGGCGGTGATCACCACCGCCGCCTCGCTGATCCTGGGCGCGATGATCGCCTACCCGCTCGCCCGCATGAACTTCCCCGGGGCCGCGATCGTCGCGATCGGGGTCGCCGCCACCTATCTGGTGCCCCAGCCGCTCCTCTTCATCCCGATGGCCGACATCATCAACAAGCTCGAGCTCGGCAACACCCTGAGCGCGGTGATGCTCACCTATCCCACCCTCCTGATCCCGTTCTGCGCGTGGCTGCTGATGGGCTACTTCAAGAGCGTGCCGCGCGAGCTCGAGGAGGCCGCCCGGATCGACGGGGCGAGCCGCTTCCAGGCGATGTGGCGCGTGGTGCTGCCGCTGACCACGCCCGGCCTGCTCTCCGCCGGAATCTTCGCCTTCACCCTGGCCCAGAACGAGTTCCTCTACGCGCTGATCTTCCTGGCCAAGAGCGACGTGCGGACCGTGCCGGTGGGGGCGATCACCGAGCTGATCCGCGGCGACGTCTTCTACTGGGGGCAGCTCATGGCGGCGGCGCTGCTCGGGTCGATTCCGGTCGCGGTGATCTACTCGTTCTTCGTCGACTACTACGTCGCGGGGCTCACCGCCGGGTCCGTCAAGAGCTAGCGCGCGTCACCGGCTTCCGACGGCCGGACCCGGGCGGGGCGGCCGGGGGGTGGGGCTCTGACCACGACGCGCTTACACGTTTTCTTGCGAGAGTAGTTCCCAATCCGGGCTGGTTCGGTTCCTGGCTTGCGTCGGCGGGAACGGGTCACCCGCCCCACCCCCCGGCCGCCCCGCCCGGGTCCGGCCTCCCGGTTGGTGCTGCTACTTCACGCTTCCTGCGGTCAGGCCTCCGACCAGGTAGGGCTCGATCAGGGCGAAGAGGATCACGACCGGGAGTATTGCGATTGTCGAGGCTGCGAACAATAGGTCCCAGTGCTGGACGTAGGCGGTGACGTAGGAGGTGATGCCGACGGTGAGGGGGCGCATCGAGGCGTCGGTCATCAGGGTGAGGGCGACGATGTATTCGTTCCAGGCGGCGATGAAGGCGAAGATGGCGGCGGTGACGATGCCGGGCGCGGCGACCGGGAGGATGATGCGGAAGAGGGTGCCCGCGGGGCCGCAGCCGTCGACCGCGGCGGCTTCCTCGATCTCGCGGGGGATGGAGACGAAGAAGGCGCGGAGGATCCAGATCGCGAAGGCGAGGTTGAAGGCCGCGTTGACCGCGATGAGGGCGGTGTAGGTGTTGATGAGGCCGAGCTCGAAGAACTCGCGGTAGAGGCCCACCACCAGCGCGGTCGGCGCGAACATCTGGGTGACCAGGACCAGGAACAGGAAGGCCGCGCGACCCGGGAAGCGATGGCGCGCGGTGTGGTAGGCGGCGGGCACCGCGGCCACCAGCACCAGCAGCGTGGACACGACCGCCACCACCACCGACACGGTGAGCCAGGACTGGAACTCCGGATCGCGCAGCACCGTCCAGAAGTTCTGCGGGCGCCACTCCTCGGGCAGGAGCCGCGGCGGGCTCACCCGCAGCTCGGCCGCCGGCTTGAGCGCGGTGAAGAGCATCACCGCGTAGGGCGCCAGCAGCGCCGCCGCCAGCAGCAGCCCCGCCGCGGTGAGCGCCCACCGGCGGATCAGACCGGCTCCTCCCGCCACCGCGCCGCCCGCAGGTAGGCGACGACCGCGACCAGGATCAGCAGCACGTTGACCACGCCGAGCGCGGCGGCCAGTCCCACGTCCCGCAGCGCGCTCTTGAACGCGATCTTGTACATGAACGTGATCATGGTGTCGTGGGCGAAGCCGGGGTTGCGGTCGTTGAGCGTCCACACGATCGGGAAGGA
>DATFGS010000538.1:0-8528 GCA_035249225.1 Candidatus Methylomirabilota bacterium
GCCGCCCGCATCCACGTGGTCCTTGCCGGGCCCGTGGCAGCTCTCGCAGGCGTTGGCTTCCTTCGCGCTGCGCGGCTGCTTGAGGAAGAGGCGCCCCATCCTGGTGTGGGAGAACTTGTTGAATGCTTCCTCGTGGCAGCCCTTGCAGGTCTCCGCGCCGACGTAGTTGTCGCCGGGGGGCATCGCCGCGGTGGCCGCGGGCGGAGTAGGCTGCTGGGCCCGCGAAGAGAAGGGTAGGCCCAGGACGAAGCCGATCGAGAGGACGACCGCACCACCACCGATCGCTCCGAGCAACCGCCAAAGCCTCCGGGTCATGGCATCGCTCCTGTCGGTTCCTCGAGAGCACTCGGCCCCGGCGCGCGGGGCAAGACACCCACTCGGGGCAGGAGGTTAGTCGGATCGGCTGCACGACGGCAATAAGCCGTTTGCACCATATTGATGGGGTCCCCCTCGGCCGAGCCCGAGCTACTTCTGGCGGATCTGGGCGGCGGCGGCCTCGGCCTTGCCCCGGGCCGCCTCGAGGATCGACTCGGCGCCGGCCGGGTTGTGGGCGCCGCGCGCCTTCTGAACCAGCGCCAGGGCCTCCCGGGCCTGCCGCACCAGGGCCTCGGCGTCGGGGACCCGGCGCCCGGCCCGCCGCTCGCGGGCCAGGACGGTCTCCGCGCTGCGGAGCGCGTCGCGGGCCGCCAGCGCCTGCTTGTCGAGCCCGGTCGTCCACTCGGTCACGAAGCTGGTGTACGCGGCGTCGTGGCAGGCGACGCACTTCTGCCCGACCGCCTGGCGCGAGTGCTTCTGCGACCAGTCGTGGCAGCCGGTGCAGCCCACGGCCTCCGCCATGGCGTTGGGCTCGACCTTGACCCCCAGCGGGCTCACCTGGCCGCGGTAGAAGACGGTCTGGGCCCGATGGCACGACTCGCATCGCTCGTTCTGGGCGCTGTGGTGGCAGCCGGAGCACGTGGCCGGCTTCGCGGTGACCGCCTTGTGCACCTCGGCCGAGTGGCAGGCGGTGCAGACGGCGCCGAACTCGGTGACGTGCCGGACGTGAGGGATCCGCTGCTGCCCGTAGCTCACGATCTCCCGCTGCTTCACCCCGGCGGTCGAGTGGCAGAGCACGGCACAGTAGCCGCCCCGGACCAGCGCGTCGTCGCTCTTGAGGGGCGGCTTCCCCAGCAGTGGCATCGCCTCGTCGAGCCAGCCGTTGGAGAGCTTGAGGAGGTCCGCCGCGTAGAAGACGTTGTGGACTCCCTTGCCGAGCGCGACGAACTGCATGTTGTACTCGGCGTCGCTCGTCAGCCGCTGGGCCCGCGCCTGCTTCGGGGTCGGTCCGCCGGCCCCGGCCAGCGCGGCGCGCGCGGCGGACAGCTTCGGCGCGAGAAGCTCGCGCATCTTGGCGAGGGTGTCCACCCACTGCTGGAGCATCCCGCGATACTTCTCACCGTGGCAGTTCACGCAGGCCTGCTCGGTCGGCCTGAAGGTCCGCCCGACGAGCGCGGCCGGGCCCTGGCCGTCCTTGGGCGCGATGTGGCAGGCAACGCACTGCACCCGCACCTGGAACATGTGGCTCGGGATCATGGGGGTCCCCCGCCCGCCCATGCCGAGGTACATGCCGACCACACCCTGGTGGTTGCCCTGGTGGCACTGGCGGCAATCGAGGTCGCCGGTGTGCGGCGATGCGGGAGGCGGCGTCGGGGCGGCGGCGCCCTGCGCCCGCGCGGGGCCGGGCCCCACGAGGGCGAGCGCCAGCAGCGCGAGAAGGAGCGCGGCGTGGATCATCGGCGTCCCGGCATCGCCAGGAGCGTCTCGCGCTCACCCTGCGCGGTGGGCGCGCCGACCGGCGGGGGCAGGCGGTGCTTGATCTCGGTGTGACACCGGATGCAGCTGATGGTGCGCTCGGTGACGTGAGCCGAGTGCAGCAGCGCCCGGTCGCCATAGCGATCGAGCTTCTCCGGCTGGTTATGACAGGTGAGACAGCGCTCCCGCGGCACCTCCCCGTCTCCGGCCACCACGTTGAGATGACACTTCTCGCAGGTCACGCCCCGCTGCACGATCTGAGCGTGGTTGAACTTGATCGAGCTCACCGCGATCTCGCCCTTGGGCAGGTCGTGGCAGCCGGTGCAGCCCGCCACCGGAGCGAGCTCCCGGCTGTTCGTCGTCGTCCCCTTGAAGTGGCAGGTGAAGCACGTGGACGTGGTGACTTCGAAGTGCTTCCCCACGACGATCTGCGAATGGCAGCTCGTGCAGCGCAGCTGCCGGCCCATCTTCGCCGATTCGAGATGCGGGCGGTGGTCGAAGCGCACGCCCCGCCCGAAGGTGAGCACGCCCCGGCTCTCGAGCTGGGCCCCGGAATGACAGCCCGAGCGGAAGCAGCTGGCGTCCTCCACGATCGCGAACGGCTTCGAGTTGTAGGTCTGCGTCGCCCACTTGGCGACCTGGCTGATGGCCTGGAACTTCACCCAGAGCGTGTCGCGCAGCCCGGGAGGATAGTGACACTGCACGCAGGCGACCTCGTGGTGCTTGGACACCTTCCAGGCCTCGACGTAGGGGCGCATGATGTGGCAGGAGTTGCAGAACTGGGGGCTCGCGCTGACGTGCCAGAGGCTGGTCAGCACGCCGCCGCCGATGACCACCGCGATCGCGAGGACGATCCAGACCACGCGCCGGCGGTAGACGCGCCGGCGCGTGGTCGGGGACTCCTCGGGACCGGTCACTTCTTGTGGCACTTCTCGCAGTTCGCGTTGTCGGTCGCCGCGAAGACGGTCTTGCCCTTGACCTGCGTCGTGCCGTTGTGGCAGGCCCCGCACAGCTGCCCGTTCTTCATCCTCTCCATGTTGAAGGGAGCGTCCTGCCCCTTCTTCATCTTGAAGATCTTGACGTGGCACGCGGTGCACCCGCCGACCTTCTCCTTGTGCTCCTCGTGGCTGAACGTCACGGCCCCGGGGCTGTCCTTGCCGGCCTCGAACTTGAAGTCGGCGGGCGGCTTGACCTGGGCCGACGCGGTCCCCGACGAGACGGCCACGACGCCGAGCGTGGCCGCGATCACGAGCGCGAACATCCATGGTCGATAGGACATCGTGGGTTCCTCCTGGCTTTCGTTGGTCACCGTGACTTGGCGGTGCTCCGTAGGAGCCCGACCAGATTCCCCATCTCCTCGCCGGTGAACCGCGGATACGACACACCCATCCGCCGGGCTTCCTCGGCCATGCGCGGGGCATGCTGCCAGACCGCTCCCGCCCACGCCACGCCTGACTCGTAACCCGGATGGTACCGCGTCAGCTCCTCGGCGATCCTGCCGCCTTCCCCTCGATAGCGATGGCACTTCAGGCATCCCTTGCCGACGAGGAGCATCTCCCCCTTGGAGAGATCGGGCGCCGGATCTCGCGCCGCCTCCGCCTGAAGGTACGTCATCAGATCGACCATCTCCCCGGGACCGATCTCCGGCCATGCGATCCCCTCCCGCATCAAGGTCGTGAACATGGCGGGGGCGTGGTTCCAGAAGCGGCCCGCCAGCTCGTAGGCGCCCTGCGGCCGCCTCAGCTCCTCGATGACCGGCCCCACGCTCGGCTGGCCGCGGACGGCATGGCAGCGCACGCACTGCTTGGCCGCGAAGACCGCCTGCCCGCGCGCCGCGTCCCCGGGAGCCTCCGCCGCGGTCGCGCTCCCCGCGCCGATCCCGGCCAGGACGAGCGCCATCCCGAGCAGGAACGGAGCCGGGCGGCGGCGGTCGATCACTTGGTCGCGCTCGCGGTGTAGCCGAGAACGGTGAACAGCACCATGTACAGGATGATCGCGATGCCGATCCAGGTGAAGAGACGGCTCGGCTCGCCCCGCGCGGTCCGGCGGTCGAGGAGGGGGATGAGCACGAGGAAGAGGCCGCCCAGCCCGAAGGCGAGGATGCCCACCACCTCGCCCTCGATGCCGAGGATGTGGCTCGGCAGGTACTTCAGCGTCTGGAACATGAACATGAAATACCACTCCGGCTTGATCCCGGCCGGGGCGGGCAGGAACGGATCCGCCTTCCGGCCGAGCTCCGCCGGGAAGTACGCGGCGAGCGCGGCCAGGACCGCGAGCGCCGAGAGCCAACCCACGATGTCCCGCAGCAGGAAGTTCGGGACGAACGGCATCACGCGCGCCGACCCGCCCTTCCGCTCGACGCCGGGCGGCACGCTCATCCCGTGGCGCTGCACCAGGTAGAGATGCAGGCCCAGGAGGGCCACCGCGGATGCGGGCAGGATCGCAACGTGGATCCCGTAGAAGCGGGTCAGCGTCGCCCCGGTCACCTCGTCGCCGCCGCGGAGCAGCCGGCCCGCGAACCGTCCGATCCCGGGAACCGCGCTCGTGATCTCGGTGCCCACCTTGGTCGCGAAGTACGCGAGCTCGTTCCAGGGCAGCAGGTAGCCGGTGAACCCGAAGCCGAGGGCCAGGCCCAGCAGCGCCATGCCGGAGAACCACGTGATCTCCCGCGGCGGCCGATACGCCTTGAGCAGCAGCACGCTGAAGAGATGCACGAAGAGAGTGAGGATCATGAGGTTGGCCGCCCAGGAGTGGATCGAGCGGATGAGCCAGCCGAACTGGACCTCGGCCATCAGGAACTGGACCGATTCGAAGGCCTCCTCCGCGCTCGGCCGGTAGTAGAGCAGCAGGAGGATGCCGGTCGACACCTGGACGATGAAGAGGAAGAGGGTCATCCCGCCCAGGTAGTACCAGACGCTGTGCCGGTGGACCGGGATCTGCTTCTTCTGGGCGAGCTTCTCCAGATCCTTGAGCCCGACCCGCTGGTCGAGCCACATCCAGAGCCTGCCGTGTCGCGGCTCGCCCGCCTCCATCGTCACGCGCTCTTGCTGACCACGATCTGGGTCCCCCGGACGTTGACCACGAACCCATCCAGCGGTCGCGGCGGCGGGCCCGCGACGTTCTTGCCGTTGAGGTCGTAGTGGCCGTTGTGGCAGGCGCACCAGATCTCGCTGAGATCGGGCCGGTATTGCACGGTGCAGTTGAGATGGGTGCAGACGGCGGAGAATGCCCGGAGCTCGCCGGTCGAGGTCCGGATCAGGATGCCGGGGCGGCTGCCGAACTTGAAGATCTGTCCCGTGTTGGGCTTCACGTCGTCGGGCTTGATGGGCAGGGTCACGGTGCCCGCGGTGGACTCCCCGACCGTGGGCGGCACCAGGTAGCTGACCACCGGATAGAAGACGGAGAGCGCGAACGCCACCGCACTGGTTCCGAGAAACCAGTTGATGAATCCGCGGCGGTTCTCGTCGGGCTCCAGCGCGTGCTCAGTCATGGGAAGCCTCCCGGGAGCGATCGAGATGCCTGATCTTCACGACCAGGCCCGCGATCAGAGCGAAGATCACGACGAGCGACACCGCGAGCCCCTTGCGCCGGAACCCGAGCTCCTCCAGCGCGCGCAGCCCGCGCGCGTGGGCCTTGGCGCTCACCGCGAGCCCGGGCTCGACCGCCTGCTTCACCGCATCGACCTTGAAGGCGTGAACCGCGGCGCGCGCCTTGATGAGGTCGTCCCGCGCGCCGTTCAGGTCGAACTGCGCCTGGCTGACCTCCATGCCCGCCCGCTCGGCCTGCCGCAGGAGGGCATCGGCCTTCTCCAGATCGGTCCGGAGCGAGCCGATCCGCGCCTGCATCTCGACCGCGCTCTTGCCTCCCTTGTCATCGGGCCCGTGGCAGGCGCTGCAGACCGCCTTGTCTCCGAGCCCCAGCATGAAGTCGCCGGGCGAACGGATCGCGTGGTTCTCGTGGCACGTCGCGCAACCCGGCGTCCCCATCTCGGTGAACGCCTTGGCGTGGACGCTCGCCTTGAACAGGTCGGCCTGCACGGTGTGGCATTGCCCGCACACGTTGCCCACCCAGTTCACCCCGGGCGGCACCGCGCCGTGATTGCCGTGGCAGCTGTTGCACGTGGGCGCGGAGAGGTCGCCCTTGACGGTCATCGCGGCAAAGTGGACGCTGCTCTTGTACTTCTCCAGCTGATCGGTCGCGATCTTGTAGCCCGCCATGTACTTCGCGTCGGCATGGCAGCGGGCGCAGGTGTCGGCGACGTGGGCCGGATGAACGCTCGACTTCGGATCGGACCGCGGTCGAATCGCGTGGGGTGGGTGGCAGCTTGCGCAGGTCGCCACCTTCGGATCGCCCAGCTCTCTGAGCCGCCGGCCGTGGACCGAGGTCGCGTATTCCGCCACCTGGTCCACGCGGAGCGAGGGGTTGTAGCGCTTCATGAAGGCGGCGTCGGAGTGGCATCGGCCGCAGACCGGAGCCAGCTGCTGGCGGGAAAGCTTGCCGATGAAGCCCTTGCGGGGATCCATGGCCTCCATGCCGGTCTCCCGGCTGTCACCCCCGTGGCAGTCGACGCAGCCGAAGCCCTTCGCCTTGTGGATGTCCCCGCCGAAGTTCCGGGCGGGGGCGGCGAGCCGCTCGTCCCCGGTCTCGAGGTGACAGGCCGCGCACGCATCCGCGGCCTGGGCACCCGCCGGGGAAGGCCACAGCAAGAGCGAGAGGAGCAGGGCTCCCGCGAGACCGAGCCCGGTCATTGCATGATCAGCGGGCTCGTTGCGGCTGGCCGACGGACTGGAGCATCGCGATGAGGTCGGCCATCTCTTGAGACGAGAAGACCGGCCAGTCCGTCTTCTTCCCGGCAACGGTGGGCGTCACGAGCGCGTGGTTCCACAGGGCGGCCAGCACTGCGGCCGGCGAGTCGAGCCCCTTTATCGTCGCCAGGTCACTGGCGGGCTTGCCCCGCTCGCCGCGCATGACGTGGCAGTGCAGGCACCCCTTCTGGCCCGCCACCCCGTAGCCCTGCTGGACCCTGCCGCTCGCGAAGTAGCGGACCGAATACAGGTAGGCGACGATGTCGGCCATCTGCTCGGGAGCCAGCTGGGGGACGCTGATGCCCTTGGATTGCATGACCGCGGCCATGGCCGGCGCCTTGTTCCAGATCGTCGCCGCGAATTCGATCGGGCTCTGCCGGATGCCGCGCTCGACCAGATCCGGTCCTACGCGACCGCCGGCGCCGCCGACCGCGTGGCACTCGATGCAGCGCTTCTCCGCGAAGAGCTGCCGACCCGACTCGGCCCGGCCCGGCAGCACGTAGAGCGGCCCTTCCTCGGACCCTCCGGTGGCGGGCGCCAGATAGGCGCTGAGATCGCGGAGCTCCTTCGGCGTGAAGGCCGGGCGGTCGATTCCCCGCTCCTTCATCTTCTCGGCCATCTGGGGCCCGTGGTTCCACATCGCCGACGCCACGAAGATGGGCGAGCGGAACTGGCGGAGGTGATCGAGGTTCGGCCCCACCACGCCGCCCGCGCCGCGCACCGTGTGGCAGACGATGCACCGCTTCTCGGAGAAGACGCGCTTCCCCGCGTCGACGCTGCCCGGGGGATCGAAATAGTTCAGCGTGTAGAGGAAGCCGACCAGGTCGCCGGCCTCCTTGGAGTCGAGCTGCGGCCGGGCAATGCCGAGCTGCTTCATCCGGTCCGTCATGCTCGGGAGGTGATTCCACATCGCGGTCGCGAGATCGACGAACGAGCGAGCCCGCATCGTGCGCGCGAGATCGGGCGCCACCTTGCCGCCGACCCCGTTCACCGAGTGGCACTTGACGCAGCCTTTCGAGCCGAAGACCTGCGATCCCGCGAGCGGGTCCTGGCTCGGGCTCGTCACCGGCTGGGCCGCGGCCGAGCCGAGCGGGGCTGCGAGTACGGCGACGGCCAGGACCATCCACCCCGCCCGTCGCATCCTCATCACTGCGCGCGTCGGATGCCCTGAAGCAGCGTGACGAGGTCCGCCATTTCCTGCGACTGGAGCGTGGGCCAGGGGGCCTTGCCCCCGCCCGGAGCAGGGGCGGTCACCACCGTGTGATTCCACAGAGCCGCCAGCACGCCCGCCGGCGAGTCCATGCCCTTCGCCCGGGTCAGGTCGCTCGCGGACTTGCCCCGCTCGCCGTAGACGCCGTGGCAAACGAGACAGCCCTTGCTGGCCATCAAGGCCCAGCCACGGCTGGGGCTTCCCGCGGTTGCCAGGTAGCCCGACGAGTACAGGTAGGCCACGAGGTCGGCCATGTCCTCCGGCTTCAGCTGCGGGATCGTGATGCTCCGGGCGGCCATCGCCGCCGTCATCGCGGGGGCCTTGTTCCAGATCGCGGCTGCGAACTCGAGCGGGCTCCGCCGCACGCCCTTGTCCGTGAGCGACGGCCCCACGCTGCCGCCGGCGCTCCCGACCGCGTGGCACTGCACGCACTGCTTCTCCGCGAAGAGCAGCCGGCCGCTCTCGGCGTTCCCCGGAAGCACGAACACGGACGTGGTCGCCGCCCCCGTGCTGGGGGACAGGTACGCGATGAGATCGCGGAGCTCGGGCGCCGTGAAGGTGGGCCGCTCGATCGCTTTCGCCTTCATCACGTCGGCCATCTGGGGGCCGTGATTCCACAGGGCCGCCGCCGCGTAGAGCGGCGAGCCGAACTGCTTGAGGTGCTCCAGGGCCGGGCCCGGCCCGGCCGCTCCGTGACACGCCGCGCATCGCTTGGCGGTGAA
>DATFGS010000539.1:0-2754 GCA_035249225.1 Candidatus Methylomirabilota bacterium
CCTGAAGGGGCCGAGGCGCATCGGCTTCTGGCCGAGCGTGCGCATCGCGGTGTGGCCGGTGCCGAGCCCGATGAAGCAGCGCCCGGGCGCGAGGCGGTTGATGGTGGCGATGCCGTTGGCCGCGACCGGGGCGAGCCGGAGCCCGGGCACGTTGACGCCGGTGCCGAGGCGCATGCGGCGCGTCTGCTGGGCGGCGAGGGCCAGCACCGCCCAGCAGTTGGACCGGATCATCTGGCTGTCGGTGACCCAGCAGTGCGAGTAGCCGAGGTTCTCGGCGTGGGTGATGTAGCCGATCTCGTCGATCTTGGCGTGAACGATGCCGAAGTCCATTGAGCGGGGGCCGGCTACCTGTCCAGCCACACCTCCTGCATGCGGCCGTAGTTGTAGAGCGCGTTGTGGGGGACGAGGTTCTTCACGTACGGGTACTGGGCGAAGTACTCCTTGCGCCAGCCCAGCATCGGCCGCGCCACCTCGGCCTCGAGCGTGCGCTGGATGTCGGCGACCATCTTGAGCCGCTTGGTCCGGTCCAGCTCCTGGGACTGCGCGTCGATCTGGCGGTCCATCGTCTCGCTGCAGTAGTCGGTGTAGTTGCGCGACGAGCCGCACTTGTAGTTCTCGACCAGGTAGGCGTCGGGATCGTCGAAGCCGCCCGCGGTCAGATTGGCCGCGATCTGGAACTCCCGGCGGGCCAGCGCGGGGAACCACGCGGAGGTGTCGAGCTGCTTGACGGTGGCCTCGACACCCACCAGCCGGAGCTGGTCCACCGCGTAGGAGGCCAGGTCCACGTAGATCGGCGAGGTCCGCGTGACCATCTCGAGGCGCAGCGGCTTGCCGGGTCCGTAGCCCGCCTCGGCGAGCAGGCGCCTGGCCTCCGCCTTGTCGCGAGCGGGGTCGCGATAGCCGGCCAGGTTGCGCAGGTCCGGCTCGCCCAGGCCCCAGAAGCCCATCGGCCTGGGCATGAGCGCGGCCCCGATGACCGCGCCGTCCTGCCGCACGCTCTTGACGTAGCTGCGCCGGTCCAGCGCGAGGTTGACCGCGCGGCGCACCAGCGCATTGTCGAACGGCGCGCGCTTGTGGTTGAGCAGCACGTTGTCGCTGCCGTTCTGGCCGATCTCGGTGATGACCAGCGCCGGCGTCACGCTCTTGGCGGTGTCGGCCATCGCCTTCGTCATCTCGAGCGGCACGAACGCATCGAGCCGGCCGGCCTGCAGCGCGGCCAGGCGGGTGCCCCGCTCGCGGATGATCGTGTAGCGGATGCCGTCCAGGTAGGGCCGGTCGGGGACGAAGTAGTCCGGGTTGCGCTCCAGCTCCACCAGCTGGCCGCGCAGCCACTCCTTCTGACGGAACGGCCCGGTGCCCACGCACTTCTGCCGCAGCTCGTTCAGGGGCACGTGGGCCGGCAGCACCGGGGAGTAGCCGGAGGCGAGCATCAGCAGGAGCGAGGGCTGGGGCCGCTTCAGGTGGAAGACCACCGTGTAGGGCTCGGGCGCCTCGATCGAGGCGACGTTGGTCCACCACTCCTTCCGGGCGCTGAGCCGCAAGCGCGCCGGCGTGTCCGGGGCCTCGCGGGCCACGTCGAAGGTGTACTTCACGTCGGCCGAGGTGAACGGCTTGCCGTCGTGCCACTTCACGTTCTTGCGCAGGAAGAAGACCAGGTTCTTGTAGTTGTCCTGCCAGGACCAGCGCTCGGCCAGCTCGGGGATGACGGTGTCCGCGCTCTCCTGGCCCTTGAGCGGGTCGAAGTACACCAGGTTCGAGTAGCACGGCGACATCGGCCACACGTTCGACACGGTGGCCGACTCATGGATGATCAGGCCCGGCGGATCCTCGATCAGCACCGTGTTGAGGATGCCCCCACGCTTGGGCTTGGCTCCCTGGGCGGAGGCGGCGGAGCCGAGGAGCGCGCCCGCGGCCACGAGGATGGCCAGGCCCACCGCGAAGGACAGGAGGAGGCGTCGTGACATGAGGGTCTCCATGGGACAGGGCGAGGGCTAGTGCATCACGAGGCCACCGGTGACGTTGATGGCCTGGCCGGTCATGTAGGACGACTTGCGGGAGGCGAGGAAGCCCACGAGGTTGGCCACGTCCTGGGCCGTCTCGATGCGGCCCAGCGGGATCTGCTCCACGCGCTGCTTGAGGTACTCGCCCGGCTTGAGGCCGAAGAGCTTCTCGCCCGCCTCCCGGTCGATCTGGAAGATCATGTCGGTCTCCACGATGCCGGGGCACACGCAGTTGGCGCGGATGCCGTCGGCGGCGTGGGCCAGGGCCAGGCTCTTGGTCATGCTGATGACCGCGGCCTTGGTGATGCCGTAGACCAGCGAGGTCTTGAGCCCGATCTTGCCCGCCATCGAGGCCAGGCTGATGATGTTGCCGCGCCTGGCCTTCACCATGTGGCGGAGCACCGCCTGGCTCGCGAAGAAGACGCCCTTGGCGTTGACCGCGAGCAGCCGGTCCCAGTCGTCCTCGGTCACGTCCACGGTGTGGGCGGAGCGGTGGATGCCCGCGTTGTTCACCAGGATGTCGATGCGCCCGAACTCGCCCATGGTGCGGTCGGCCATCGCCTGCAGGTCCGCCATGCGGGTGACGTCGGTGCGGACGGCCAGCGCGCGCCGCCCCAGCTTGCCCACCTCGTCCGCGGTGCGCTTGCCGGTGACCTCGTCCATCTCGGCCACCACGATGTCGGCCCCCATGCCCGCCAGCTCCAGCGCGATGGCCCGGCCGATATTGCGGCCCGCGCCGGTGACGATCGCGGCC
>DATFGS010000540.1:0-5748 GCA_035249225.1 Candidatus Methylomirabilota bacterium
GGCAGCAGCACGTCGACGCGCCAGAGCCAGGCGGCCCACTCGCCGAGGTAGCGGCCCGGCCGTCGCAGGAGCGCGGTGGCGAGCGGCTCCCGCACGCCGCGAAGCGCGCCGAGCAGGCCGCCCTCGATCTTGGCCGCCGCGCTCCCGGGCAGGAGACTCCCCACCGTGGCCACGTTGAAGACGACCCACGGCAGCAGGCACGCCGTGACGGGGACGAACCACCAGAGCGCGCGGCGCCGCGTCAGTGGGCCCGAGAGCCAGCAGAGCGGCACCAGCACGATGGCTTCCGGCCGCGCCAGCGTCGCGAGGCCGAGGGTGATCGCGGCGGCCAGCTCGCGCTCGCTCGCCCGCAGCACGAGGGCGGCGGTCACGAGCAGGGCGGCGAGCGCGACCTCCATGCCGGAGAGCGCGCCCCACACCATCGGCCCGGTCAGCGCCACGAGCACCGAGGCGAGCAGGGCGGCGTCGGCGCGACCCGTCCACGCCAGCGCGAGGCGCCCGGCGAGCCACGCGGTGCCGAGCGTGGCCGCGATCCCCAGCGCCTTGGCGAGCACCGGATGGCTGCCGAGCACCGCGAAGAGCCCGCCGAGCGCGAGGGTCCAGAGCGGTGCAGTCGAGCCCGACACCGGCACGCCCGGGTTGTAGGAGAAGCCGCGCCCCTCGGCCAGATTGCGGGCGAACTGCATGTGGATCCACGAATCGTCGAGCGGGAAGGCCTCCACGCCGAGCCCGCCCGCGACCTGCCGCGTTCTCAGCAGGAAGACGCCGATCGCGAGAGCGAGCGCGACGGCGGGGGCGGCGACCGCGAGCGTCCGGCCCCTCACCGGGCGGCGCGCTCGAAGGTGTAGCCGGCGTACTCGGCGGGCGTGCGGGTGAGCGGCAGGACGTAGAGATAGCGCCCGTACGGGAGCGGGACCTCGCGCAGGCCGGCGGGCCGCGGGTTCGCCGGATCCCAGTGATCCACGAACCACACGAGCCGGCGCGTCTCGGCGGGGAGCCGGATGTGCGAGCCCGGGGTGAGGATCATGGTGGCGGAGGACTGCGGCGCGTAGAAGCCGGGCGGCATCGGGCCGACCTGCACCTGGTAGATCGGATACTCCGGCATGTAGAACATCGCGTGGCGCAGCCAGGGATAGGAGCGCGGATTGCCGAGCTCGGTCACCAGCGCGGTGTCGGAGGGCTCGTAGACGGTGCGGATGGTCTCGACGTAGGTGCGGATCACCGCCTCGTGCTCGCGCAGCGCCGCCGCGGTCCGGCTCATGATCCAGTCGTGGAACTCGTCACGCGCCCGCCAGATCCACGTGTCGCCGGCCCGGTGGTCGAACTCGCGCGGCAGCGGACGCGCGCTCACGAAGAAGCCGGTATTGATCAGCACCAGCGGCAGCACCGCGGCGGCGGTGAGCGCCCAGCGCCGGTTGGGCCGGCGCAGCCGCTCCGAGCCCGCCGCGATCGCCCACACGAGCACGCGGCTCAGCAGGATCACGAGCGCGGGCAGGAAGGTCAGCACGTAGCCCGCCTGCCCGAAGTGCACGAGCGTGTAGAAGATCCCCGCCGGCAGCATCCACGCGAGCAGGAAGAGCTCGGGCGCGCGCCAGCCCACGCGCCGCGCGTACACCGGCAATGCGAGCGCCACCAGTCCCAGGGGGCCGAGCCCGACCAGGGTGGACTCGAGCAGGTAGCGCACCTGGGCGAGCGTGATCTCGAGCGAGCCGCCGAGCACCGAGGTCGGGAAGAGCACCGAGCCGTAGAGCTGGGTGGAGGCGGTGAGGTAGGCGCCGGGTCCGCCGCTCAGCCACACCATCGGCACGAGCCAGGCGAGCACCGAGCCCATCAGGATCACGCCCGCCAGGGCGAGGCGACGCCGCGAGGGGATGCCCCGGAGCGCGCAGCCGAGCCAGAGCGGCAGCAGGAGGAGCAGCACCGACTGGCGCATGCCGCCGGTGAGCCCGAGGGCCAGAGCGCCCCAGTAGAGATGCCGCGCGCTGCCGCCGAGGGTCGCGTAGGCGAACCACGCCACCACCGAGGCGGCGAACGCCTCGCCGGCATAGGTGAGCCCGACCGAGCCGTAGAACCAGAACAGCGGGCTGACCGCGAGCAGCGAGGCGGCCACCAGCGCGGTCGCGCGATCGTAGAGCCGGCGCGCCAGCGCGTAGAGCACGAAGGTGGAGCCGGCGCTGAAGAGCATCGCGAGCGCGACGTAGGCCAGGGTGGGATCGCCGAGCGAGGCGTTGAACAGGCGGCCGAGCCCGACGTAGAGGAGATACCCGGGCGGGTGCGGCTGATGCTTGGCCACGTCGAACTCGCGCAGCGCGAGCGCGAACTGGACCGCGTCCCAGTTGTAGAGCATGCGCGCCCGGTAGGGCCAGCGCGAGAGCAGCGTGACGGCCGCGAGCCCCAGCGCCATGCAGAGGTCGCCGTGGCGCGCCACGCGGGCGATGCGAGAGGAGTCGAGGAGGCGGGTGACGAAGTGCTTCAGGGGAGCGGAGCTACGCCTTCTTCTCGTCGTCCTTCTTCACGGCCGCCGCGGGCTCGTCCTTCACCTCGGCCACGCCCTTCTTGAACTCCTTGATGCTGCCACCGAGCGAGCGGGCCAGATCGGGGAGACGCTGGGCCCCGAAGAGGATCAGCACGATGACCAGGATCAACAGCAGCTCTTGATATCCCAGACCGAACATGGCGGGACTCCTTTCCTTTTCCTGACGCCCCCTTACCCTACGCGCCCGTCCCGGGGTTGTCAACGCGGCCGTGGCCCTCCCGGAGCACCCGGCGCTCCCCGACGCGCACGGTCACGCGCTGGGCGTCGAAGTACTCCATGAGGGGGATGGCGTACTTCCGGCTGACCCCGAACAGATCCTTGAAGTCGGCGGGCCCGATCTCCTTCTTCTGGCGCAGGAGGGTCACCAGCTGCTCCTGGACGGTCCGGAGCGCCTCGGCGTGGAAGAAGAGCGACTCCTTCACGCGCAGCAGGGTCCGGTCCGCGACCAGGACCTGGAAGAGCTCGTGCTTTTCGGTGCCCTTGACCCCGAGCCGGCCCAGGGCCTCCTCGGGGCTCGGGGGCGCGGCGCCCGCCGCGCGGTAGTCCGCCTCGAGCCCTCGGACCACCCGCTCCTGGTCCGGGCGGAGCCGGATGGTGTGGGAGCCGAGGCGCACCTGGTCCCGCTCGCTCCTGACCACCCCTTCCGCCTCCAGCGAGGTGAGGAGCTGGGTGAACACCCGCTCCTGGGCATTGCCGACCCGGCTTCGCAGCTCCTCGCGGGAGATGCCGCCCCGCAGGGGGTTCTCCGCGTGGAAGGCCTCGAGGAGCGCCAGGGTCTGGGAGCGCAGGCGATCGCTCGCGTCGCGATGCAGGTACCACTCGCGATCCACCGCGAGCGCGCGGCCGTCGTGCTGGAGCCGGTCGAGGAGCTGTCGGAGCTGCTGCGGCCCGAAGGGCGTCCGGGCCCGGAGATCGGCGAGCCGTGCGCCCGCGACCCCGGCCTGCTTGAGGTGCTCCTCCAGCACCGCGGGGGGCTCGCCGGTGGCGAGCAGCGCCAGATGGGCGGCGAGCGCGGGGCCGCGCCGCTTGAAGCGCGGCGGCGCGATGTCCAGCACGGTGCCGCCGCCGATGGTCACGATGGGCGAGTAGGACCGCACCACGAAGCGGTCTCCCGGCAACGCCACCACCGGCGCCTCCAGCCGGAAGCGGGCGTGACAGGAGCCGCCCGGCGCGAGCTCGGGCCGGTCCACCGGGAGGACCCGCGCCATCACCTCCTGGGTGCCCACGTGGAAGCGGACGCGGTCGCGGGTCTTGATCGGCCGCGGTGCGTCCTCGAGGAGCTCGAGGGTGCCGTCGAGCAGGAGCGTCGGCACCAGGGCCCCGGCGGGCGCCAGGACGTCGCCGCGCTCGATCGCCGCCCGCTCCACGCCCTGCAGATTCACCGCGGTGCGCTGGCCGGCGGTGGCCTCCGGCACGGTGTGGCCGTGCACCTGGAGCCCGCGTACCTTCGACTGCACGCCTCGCGGATACACCTCGACCTTGTCGTCGACCGCGAAGCGCCCCGCGACGAGGGTGCCGGTGACCACGGTGCCGAAGCCCTTCACGGTGAACACGCGGTCGATCGGCAGGCGGGCGGTGCGATCGGGATCCTTGGCGGGCACCGCGCGCGCCAGGTCGGCCAGGGCCGCGCGCAGCTCGGTCAGGCCCGCGCCGGTCTTCACCGAGGCGGGCACGATCGGGCAGCCCGCGAGGAAGGTGGGCGCGAGAGCGCGGCGCACGTCGTCGCGCACCAGCTCGATCCACTCGGGCTCGGCCAGGTCGGCCTTGCTCAGGACCACGAGCCCCGACTTGATGCGCAGGAGCTGGCAGATGGCCAGGTGCTCGCGCGTCTGCGGCATCACGCCCTCGTCGGCCGCGACCACCAGGAGCGCGAGGTCGATGCCGCCCGCGCCGGCCAGCATGTTCTTCACGAAGCGCTCGTGGCCCGGCACGTCCACGATCTCGATCACGAGCCCGCCGGGCTCCTCGAGGAACGCGAAGCCCAGATCGATCGTGATGCCGCGCGCCTTCTCTTCCGGCAGGCGGTCGGTGTCGGTGCCGGTGAGGGCTTTCACGAGCGACGTTTTGCCGTGATCGATATGTCCCGCGGTGCCCACGACGACGTGTCGCATTGGTCGAGGTTGCTAGAGGGCGGCGAGACGGGCGGACAGGGGCGCGATGTCGGCGGCGAGGATCGTGCGGCAGTCGAGGAGCAGGCGGTCGTCGAGGAGGCGGCCCAGGACCGGGGGGCGCCCCGACCGGAGCGCCTCGTCCAGCCGCTCGGCGGGGCGCCCGGCGGTGCCGAGCGCGAGCGCCGCGGTGGGCAGCTCCACCGTGGGCAGGGCGCCGCCGCCCACCTGCGACGTCGAGTCGACGAGCTGCGCCCCGAGGGCACGCTGGGTCTCCGCGGACAGGCGGCCGAGGAGCCGGCGCGCGCGCCGGCGCACCGACGCGACCGGCTCGGTCAGCATCCGCAGCGTCGGGATCGACTCGAGCGCGGTCCCCGCCTCGTAGGCGTAGAGCGTGGCCTCGAGCGCCGCCACCGTGAACTTGTCGATGCGCAGCGCGCGATTGAGCGGGTTGCGGGCCAGGCGCTCGACCAGCTCCGCGCGGCCCACCAGGATGCCGGCCTGCGGGCCGCCCAGCAGCTTGTCCCCCGAGAACGAGACGAGATCCACGCCGGAGGCCACCACCTCGGGCACCGTCGGCTCGTAGGGAAAGCCGTAACGGGTCAGGTCCACGAAGCACCCCGAGCCCAGGTCCTCCATGACCGGGACCGCGCGGGCACGCCCCAGCTCGGCGAGCTCGCGGGACGACACCGCGGCGGTGAAGCCGACGACGCGATAGTTGGAGGTGTGGACCTTGAGGATCAGCCCGGTCTCGGGGCCGATCGCGTTGACGTAGTCCTTGAGGTGCGTGCGGTTGGTGGTGCCGACCTCGCGCAGGACGGCGCCGGAGCGCCGCATGATGTCGGGGATGCGGACCTCGCCGCCGATCTCGATGAGCTCGCCGCGGGAGACGATCACTTCCTTGCCGCGCGCGAGCGTCTCGAGCGCGAGCAGCACCGCGGAGGCGCAGTTGTTGACCACGAGCGCCGCCTCCGCGCCGGAGAGGCGCCGCAGCAGCCCGTCCACGTGCGCGTAGCGCGAGCCGCGTTCCTTGCGGGAGAGGTCCATCTCGAGGTTCGAGTACGCGGAGGCGACCTCGCGCAGCCGCTCCTGGGCCAGCGGAGA